>DAHWQF010000253.1 GCA_027334785.1 Acidimicrobiaceae bacterium | reverse complement strand
AGGTCGGCTGGGACATGAGCGTCACGAACGACTACGTCCCCCGACTCGCAGTGCTTGCCCACCACGGTCACGACCCGTGGTCGCTCCGCCAGTACCTCCCGAGGCAGGAAAGCCTCGTAACCCGAACCGTACAGCACGGGTCTCGGGTTGTCGCTCATGCCCCCGTCGACGCTCACGTAAGTGCGCAATCCCGGGAGATCTTTTACCGTCCCCACGGTGTAACAGGTGATGGCGGACCTCGCCACGATGGCCCGTCCCGGCTCGGCCGAAATGACCGTTTTCTCTGCTATCCCAGCTCGGCGTGCCGCCGCTTTGATGGCCTCCGACCACTCGGTTATCGACGGGGCGCTCTCTCCGGTCACGTAGGGGACGCCCAATCCCCCGCCTATGCAAAGCTCTTCCAGCCCCGAGCGCTCGAAGAACGGTGCAATCACGGAAAGAGCCAGCTCGAAGCTCTCCAGGGCAAAGATCTGCGATCCGATATGGATATGGAGGCCTACCAACTCGACTCCGGCGAGCTCCGAGCGCAGCCGGTGTAGGGCTTGCTCAGCAGCACCCGACGCCAAGCTGAAGCCGAACTTGGAGTCGTCCTGGCCAGTCATCACGTACTCGTGGGTATGCGCCTCGACACCGGGAGTGACGCGTGCCCACACCTTGCGAGCGGGCCGCCCGTGCGGGAGCTTTTGTGAAAGGGTGGCCAAGCGGTCGATCTCATCGAACGAGTCGACCACGACCCGACCGACGCCCGCCGCCAGGGCCGCTTCCAGCTCCTCCATCGACTTGTTGTTGCCATGCATGACGAGACGCTCGCCCGGCACGCCGGCGGCGAGCGCGACCGCTAGCTCTCCCCCGGTCGAGACGTCTATGCAGCAGCCCTCCTCGTGCACGAGGGCCGCCATCGCCTTGCACATGAACGCCTTGGACGCGTACGCGGCCCGTGGCCCGAAGGCCAGGCGGGCCTCCCGGCACCGCCGGCGGATGTGCTCCTCGTCGTAGACGAAAACGGGCGTCCCGACCTCCCCGACTAGTTCCAGCACGTCTATGCCGGCGATACTGAGACGCCCGGTCGCCCCTACCTCGGCCGTCTCCGGCAGGAGGTAAAGGGGCACCGGGTCCCCTGGCCCTGCGGGCACGCTGTTGGATCTGCCGTCCCCTCGCTCGGGCGAGGCGGTCACGGGCGAGGTTATGGGCAGGTCTGGGGTCACGTCATCCATGCTGCCAGGACGAGGGCAGGTTGGGCGGCCGGCACCACTATGCTGATGGGACAGCCCCCGTAGCTCAGGGGATAGAGCGCCGGCCTCCGGAGCCGGGTGCGTGAGTTCGAATCTCGCCGGGGGCACCAGACCAGACCAGCTAAAAGAGCTGCGAGAGGCACCCAAGGAGGCGGGGTGCGACCAGGTAGCGTGGTTTGTCGGTCATTGTTGCCGATCAAGGTGGCTCCCCGGGAGGGAACGAACTGACACGGAGAGATTGCCGGTTATGTCCCTTTGGCAAGAGAACGACTTTCGTCAAGCGCACATAACTGGGGGATCTGTGCACGCCTTGTTGGTCGGCACGACTTATCCCGTGCTATACAGCTCGAGCATCAGATGGCTCGCCGATGGTCTTCAAGGCAATGGTCGACCAGGGGCAGCGGCGGCTCCGGCGTCGTCATAGTGAGGATGGGCCGCACGGACGGCACTGCCGTCATTCGCCCCCCACAGCTAGGCGCACGGTCTCTTCGTTCATGTACCGCTCGGGTCGGTGAGGACGGGCTCGAGTCGCCAATCGGGGTGGTCGGCTTCGAGCCGCCGGAGCCAGTAGGGGCTCTCGAACAGCGCGAGCAAGGTCCCGTCGGACCTGGCCAGGACCCGGGACCCGCCGGCCGACTTCAACTGGGCCGCAGTGGCGGGGTCCGTGCGGCGGGCGATCCTCTGCTGTGGGGGTGAGAGCTCGACCGTGGCGTCGTACTCGTGCTGGAGGCGGAAGGTGAAGACCTCGAACTGCATCGGGCCCACGGCGGCCAGGACAGGGGTGGGGTCGCCGTCGGGGTCGTGGAGGACTTGGACGACCCCTTCTTGTTCGAGCTGGGCGAGGCCACGGCGGAACTGCTTTTGGCGGCCGGTGTCGCGGGCCCGGGCGGTGGCGAACAGTTCGGGGGCGAAGGCGGGGATGGTGGGGAACGCAACGGGGGCGCCCTGGTAGAGGGTGTCGCCTATGCGCAGGTCGCTGGCGTTGACCAGCCCGATGACATCGCCCGGGTAGGCCTCGTCGATCGTGTCGCGTTCCGACCCGAAAACGGCCGCCGCGTACTTGGTCGAAAATGGCCGGCCGGTAGCAGCGTGGTTGACGGTCATGCCCCGCTCGAAGCGGCCGGAGCAGACACGCACGAACGCCACATGGTCACGGTGGGCGGGGTCCATGTTAGCCTGCACCTTGAACACGAAACCGGAGAACGGCTCCTCGAGCGCTCTTTCCTGGCCGGTGGAGTCGGCGCGGGCAGCGGGTGGGGGGGCGAGGTCGACGACGGCATCGAGGAGGTGGCGGACGCCGAAGTTGGTGAGCGCCGAGCCGACAAAGAGGGGGCTCGTGTCGCCGGCCAGGAACGACGCCAGGTCCAGGTCGGCGCCGATGGCGTCGAGCAGCGCCACTTCCTCCATGGCCTGCTCCCACGCGCCGCGTTCTTCGGCTTCTGCTTGGGAGGCAGCGACGACCTGCTCCGGGGCGGCAGTCGAGCCCCGGGCCGTGCGGGCGAAGCGGACGAACTCCCCCCTGCGCCGGTCTATGACCCCCCGGAAGTCGCCGGGGAGCCCGACCGGCCAGGTGACCGGTGTCGCTCGTAGGCCGATCTGTTGCTCGACCTCGTCTAGCAGCCCGAGCGGGTCGCGCCCCGGACGGTCGTACTTGTTCAAGAAGGTGAGGACTGGGATGCGCCGGGCGCGGCATACCTCGAACAGCTTGAGGGTCTGCGCCTCGACCCCCTTGGCCACGTCCAGGACCATGATCGCCGCGTCCGCCGCCGCCAGCACCCGGTAGGTGTCCTCGGAGAAGTCGCGATGGCCGGGGGTGTCGAGCAGGTTGACGACGCAGTGGCGATAGGTGAACTGCAACACCGTGGAAGTGATCGAGATACCACGCTGCTGCTCCATGGCCATCCAGTCCGACGTTGCCCGCCGGCGCCCGCCCCGGGCCTTCACCGCGCCAGCCTCGGCCACCGCGCCGCCGTAGAGCAGGAACTTCTCTGTGAGGGTGGTCTTGCCCGCGTCTGGGTGGCTGATGATGGCGAAGGTCCGCCGGCGGCCCGCTTGTGCCACCGGGTCGGCTGCCTGGTCGGGGGTGTAAGCCAGGACGGTCATAGCCGGGCGCCGTGGCGGCGCGAGGCTTCCCGGCGCAGCAGGCCGGCCATGGACTCGGCAGCTCTTAGTTGGGCCCGGAGGACCTGGCAACGCTGCTCGGCGGCGGCCGCGTACGCGGCAAGACGCTCGCAGGTACGGGCCGTATCTTCTGGGTCACCCGTCCCAGCGGCCAGCCGGTCCTGGGCCTCGAGCAGGTCGCGCATCTCGTCGAGCGAGAAATCGAGCGGTTTCATGTGCTTCACCAGCCGTAGCCGTTCGATGTCGTCGTCGGTGTAGAGCCTGAAGCCGCCGGCGCTGCGCCCCGACGGCCGCACCAACCCGATCTCTTCGTAGTGGCGGATGGTGCGAAGTGACAGCCCTACGGTCTCTGCCACCTCCCCTATCTGGTGCATGCCCGCGTCCGTTCCCGAAACTCCTGTCGCTCTATGCCCGCCCCGCTGGGCCCGAACAGGGCAGTCTACTGTTACGTGAGGGGAGAGTGGAGGGGAGAGTGGCGTCATGAGTGTGTGCCGGTGGCGTCTGGGGCCAAGCCGACGAGCACGCCCGCGGCCACCGGCAGCGCGGTAATGATCAGGAGGAGCGCCTCTCAGGTCTGGGTTGGGGGCGGCGGTACACTCCCCCCTCGTGAGTGCTCCTGAGGGGATCTTGGTTACGGGCGGCGCCGGCTTCGTGGGAGCGACGCTGGTGCGGCGGCTGGTGACGAGCCGGTACCGGGTCCGGGTGCTCGACAACCTCAGCACCGGGGACGCCGCCCACCTGGCTGGCGTGGACGTCGAGTTGGTCAAGGGCGATATCCGCGACGCCGACGCGCTGGACGACGCTCTCGGGGGCATGGGGGCGATCGTCCACCTCGCCGCCGCTGGCTCCGTGATCGGTTCAGTGCAGGACCCTTGGACGAACTTCGACGTCAACGTGCTCGGCACCTTCCGCGTCCTCGATGCCGCCCGGCGAGCGGGCGTCGAGCGCGTGGTGCAGGCCTCGACCGGCGGAGCGCTGATCGGAGACGCCACTCCGCCCGTCAACGAGCGGTCGCTGCCCAAGCCGATCTCCCCCTACGGGGCGAGCAAGCTGGCCGGCGAGGGCTACGCGCACGCATTCGCCAAGACATACGGGGTGCGCACTGTCGCAATCCGGTTCGGCAATGTGTACGGCCCGTGGTGCGCCCGCAAGCGCGGCGTGCTCAACGTCTTCTTCGAGTCGATCCACTCCGGCGCCCCCCTGATCATCTACGGCGACGGGACGGCGTCTCGCGACTATGTGCACGTGGACGACATTTCCAACGCCCTCCAGCTCGCACTGGAGAAGGACGTCCCGGGCGGCACAGTTCTGCACGCCGCCTCCGGCGTCGAGACGACGGTCCAAGAATTGGCCGACCTGTGCCGTCAGGCGGCGGGAGTGCCCGACCACCCGATCGAGTACCGGCCCAAGCGGGCCGGCGAGGTGGGCCGCAACTTCGCCTCCTACGACCTGGCTAACCAGATGCTCGGCTACGCGCCGTCGGTCCCTCGTGAGGTCGGGATCCCCCGGACCTGGAAGTGGTTCCAAGAGGAAGTGTTCCGCAACTAACCAAACCTTGGCCTAGCTTGGCCTAGCTTGGCCTAGCTTGGCTTAGCTCAGGCCTAACTTTAACTTAGACCGAAATCTGTCCTGGGCCGTGCCGACTTGTTGAGCCGACTGCGGTCGCGTAGCACTTAGGCGCGAAAGCGGGAAGACTGACCGGCCCGAGCGGGTTGGAACTTCCGTGAGCATGGACATAGGACGGTTGGGGATCTGGCTTTGGGGCGGCTCGCTCGGCCCAGACGTCGCGCGAGAGGCGGAGCGGCTCGGCTATGGGGCCATCTGGCTAGGTGGGTCGCCCCCAGGGGACCTCGCCCAAGTCGACGACTTGCTCAGTGCGACGAGCCACATCAAGGTCGCCACTGGCATTGTCAACATGTGGAAAGATGACGCCGCCACGGTGGCTGCCTCGTTCCACCGCATCGAGGGCCGCCACCCCGGCCGCTTCTTGCTCGGGGTCGGCATCGGGCACCCCGAGGGTAACCCCGAGTACCGCAAGCCCTACGAAAAGATCGTCGACTACCTGGACCGCCTCGACGGGGCCGGGGTGCCGGTGGAAAGGCGCGTCTTGGCTGCGCTCGGGCCAAAGGTGCTGAGGCTGGCCAGGCAAAGGGCGGG
>DAHWQF010000252.1 GCA_027334785.1 Acidimicrobiaceae bacterium | reverse complement strand
CTCGGCGCTCCGGCGCAGGGCCGAGTCCTTCAGGTCACGGTAGGGGTGAAGGCGCGGGTCGGCCGGGGAAACAACCTTTTCCGCCGGTGTCACTCCTCGGCGCGGGCGCGCAACTCCCGGAGAGCGGTATAGGTAATGCGGCCCTCAGCCCGGCGTTTCACGAAGACGGGCAAGGGGACTTTCAACTCCACCACGAGGTTGTAGGTCACGTCCGCCGAGCCGTCGTCGGTTGGGTAGATCTCGTAGCTGCCGTCGAGGCGGCGCGTCACGTCGCCCTCGACCTGCCGCCAGGAGAGCCGCGAGGGCGCCCCGCTGTAGTCGTAGCTGAGGGTGTACGACGTGCTCCGCCCGAACGCCGCCGCGCGGAACGCCACCCGCAGCGGCCTGCCTTCCAAGTCGCGCTCCTCGATCGAGACAGCCTTTATGTCGCTTGCCCACTCCGGGTAACGCTCGAAGTCGGTCAGCACCTGGAAACAGTGGTCTGGGCTGGCCCGGACGACCATCCTTTCAGTTACCTGCTCTTCCACCTGGCACCTCCCGGACAAAGAATCTAGTGCTGCCTCAAGGGACCCCCGCCTGGCTGGCAGGCTGAGGACGTTTTGTTGCCCTCCACGAGCGCCGGCCATGGGGGCCGGCCCCTAGTGGGCAAACGTCGCCTGTCGTGGCCCTACTGGGCCCCGCCGCCACCCTCGCTGCCAGCCTGGCGACCGCCTCCCGCCAAGCGCTCAAGGGCGTCGGCCAGGCGCGGGGCGAGGACGTCGTAGGAGAGTTCCCGCTCGGCGCGCCGGCGCCCCGCCTCCCCCATCCGGCGGGCGAGCGCGGGCTCGGTCAGGACTTCTACGAGAGCATTAGCCACGCCCTCGGCCTCGGCTTCGCGGTAGTGGGACGCCAGGAGCGCCGTGGGCTTTCGTGGCTTCACGACCACGCCGGTCTCGCCGTCGAGCACCGCCTCACCGGCCCCCCCGCTGTCCAGGGTTATACACGGGACGCCCGAGGAAGCGGCTTCGACGAGGACCACCCCGAAGCCCTCCTGTTCGAGCCCTCCCCAGCGCGCCCGGCTGCACAGGGCGAAACAGTCGGCACACGCGTAGAAATCGGGGAGCTCGGCGTCGGCTAGTTCGCCGAGCAACTTGACCGGGACCGTCGCGCCAGCCGCCAGGCGCTCGAGGCGCCCGCGGTCGCGCCCGTCGCCGGCGATCGCCACCGAGATGCCCCCCAGGCGCGCCGAAGCGCGCTCGGCGGCTTCGATCAAGGTGTCCATGCCCTTCCTCGGCACGAGCCGGCTCACGCTCACCACCAAAGGACCACCAGCCGGCAGCCCGAAGCGGGCCCGCGCCGCCAACTTCTCTATCTGGGGGAGCGGCCGGAACCGCTGCGGGTCCACCCCCGGAGGGATCTGGACGGTTGGAGGCAGGTCCCTACCCTCGTCGTCCCGGCCTTTGCCCTTGCGCCCGGCGCGCAGTGCCCGCCGGCCCTCTGACTCGGCATACCTGCCGGCGGCGACCCAAAGCGAAGCACCTCTGAGCGCCCGGGCCATCAGCTGCCGGCTGGCCGGGAGGCGGCCCGGGACGGTTACCTCGGCGCCGTGGAGCACCAAGGCGTAGGGGAGCCCGAGGTGGGGGCCGAGCAGCCCGAGGGGTAGCGCCGGGTCGATCACGACTGCCTCCGCGCCGAAGGTCCGGGCCAGTTGGCGGACCTTGCGGGCCAGGAGGGGGTGGGGGAGGAGCACCGGTTCCTTGGACCGTACGACCCTGAACTTCTGCTGGGCGTCCCACCACTCGCTGCCCTGGTAGGCCGCGGTGAGCACGGTCACGTCGTCGGGGGGGAGCCTTCGCCACAGTTCCCATAGGTACGACTGGATGCCTCCTACCTTGGGCGGGAAGTCGTTGGTGAGAAGGATGGGGCGGACCACTCGCACTGTTCTAGCCGCCAGCCGCTCAAGCTGTCGGGCCGCCCTCGTCGCTCTGGCCGCACTATGTTCGCTGGGCAGTGGTCACAGCGTTTGTCTTGATCGACGCCGCGCCAGCCAAGGTGGCCGGTCTGGCCGAGGAGGTAGCCGGCCTCGAGGGTGTCGCCGAGTGTTACTCGGTTGCCGGGCACGCCGACATCGTGGCGGTCGTGCGAGTGCGCCAGCTCGAAGAGCTGGCAGAGGTGGTGACAGGCCGCCTCCACCGCCTCGACGGGGTCGAGGACACGAGGACCTTGGTGGCGTTCCGGTCCTACAGCAAGAGGGACCTTGAGGCGATGTGGGACCTCGGCGCCGGCGAGCCGGCGTGAACCAAGCGTAATCGCGGCCCTGCACCCGAGCCGAGGGACGCCAGGCGCACCCGGTTCGGGGCTCCGGCCTGGGGTGCCCGAGCCGAGGGACGCCAGCCGCACCCGGTTCGGGGCTGGGGCCACTTCCGGGTGCGTTTTGCCCTTTTGGGGGCGCCTACCTGCTATTAGGCGCCGCCGGCCGCACCGAGAAACAAGGATCGCACCGAGTTGGCGAGACGAGGCCCCCGACCCCGCAGCGCCGGCCAAGTGAAGCGCCGGCGGGCGTACCATCGACTTGTGGGAGTACATTTCGTCCTCCTGGCCGGGGCCGATTGGTTGGTACCGCTCTTTGTGTTCCTACTTCTGCCCTTCGTCGTGCTCTCGGGAGCAACCTTCTACGCCACCTCGGCCCTTCGCCGGGCCAACCGGCTGTTCCCTGGCCGCACCACCGGGTCCACGAAGCCTCCGCTCCGTTGGCTCTGGAGCCCCGGGCCAGCGGCAATACTGCACCGCCGGCTAAAGGCCGCCTGCCAGCTGGCGGGCCCCGTAGCCGGGCTCGCAACCACGCGGCCGGCAACGCCGTGGAGCGCCTGGTGGAGGCGTTCGTCGAAAAGGGTGCAGTACGACGGGATCGCAGAACTCGCGCGAGAGGTGCTGAACGAGGCGGCACAGCTCGACCGACAGGTGGTGGCGGCCAGCTACCTAGCCCGCGGGCTCCCTAGGGCGAGAGCCCTCGCCGGCCTCGACGACCAGGTGAAAGCGCTCGAAGACGCGGCCCGACGCGTTCACGAGCTGGCCGTTCGGAGGGGCTCGATCGTCCAAAGCGGCGGCACCGGCCTCCTCAGCTTGGACCAGCGGATCGCCGCCATGGAGGCCGCCATGATCGAGCTGGGCGCGAGCACCGAACGCTCGGGGGACTGAGGCCCGGCCAGTCACTCCTCTAGAGGGCCGGTCACTCCTCGGCTTGCTAGCGCCGGCGGCGCTCCTTTGCCGCCTCCTCCTTAGAAAGGCGCGAGAGAGCTTCCAGGCAGTGGAGGGCCTTCCCGCTGTCGAGCGACTCGGCCGCCTGGACGAGACCTTCCTCAAGGCCGCCGGCCGCACCCGCCACCACCAGGGCGGCGCCGGCGTTGAGCACGACCACGTCACGGTGCGGGCCCGTCTGGCCCCGGAGCACGGCGAGCGCCGCCTCGGCGTTGCGCACCGGGTCGCCGCCTGCCAGTACCTCCACGCCGGCGGGGCGCAGGCCGAGCTCTCCGGGTTCAACGTAAAACTCCTTCACCTGGCCGCCGCCCGGCGCGCCCGACCACCACTCGACCACTCGCGACCGGGTTCCCGTGGAAAGCTCATCGAGGCCGTCGTCGCCATGCACGACCCAGGCCCGGGCGGCACCAGCGGACCCGAGCACCTTGGCGAGGGTGCCGGCCACCCGCCCGTCGCCCACGCCGACCAACTGGTGGGGTGCCCGCCCCGGGTTGGCGAGGGGGCCGAGCAGGTTGAACGCTGTCGGCACACCGAGCTCGCCCCGAGTCGGGCCCACGTGGCGCATGGCTGGGTGGTAGCGGGGTGCGAAGCAGAACCCGATCCCGGCTTCCTTGATGCAGCGCGCCACCGAATTGGGCGGGAGAGCGATCTCCACCCCGAGCGCCTCGAGCACGTCCGCCGAACCAGTCCGGGACGAAGCTGCCCGCCCGCCGTGCTTGCACACGGGAATACCGGCACCCGCCACCACGAAGGCCGCAATGGTGGAGATGTTGATCGTCCCTTTCCTGTCCCCCCCGGTCCCGCAGGTGTCCACGAGCCGGCTGGCAATTTCGGGCTCAAGGGGGACCGTCTCGGCCACTTCCAGCATGGCCCCGAGCATGGCGGAGAGCTCCTCGACGGTTTCCCCCTTGCAGCGCAAGCCGAAGATGAACGCGGCCATCTGCGACGGGCTCGCCGCCCCCTCCAGTATCTCGCTCAAGGCTGCGCCGGCCTCTACAGGCGAGAGGTCCTGGCGCGCTGCCAGCTTGGCGAGCACTCCCGGCCAACCGCCGACGCTTTCGAGGGGTACCTGGCCCACGCCCCAAGGGTAGCGAAGCCAAAAGGACGCTCCACCGCTCCCCGGCCAACGCTCGAGCGCCCGGCGCGCTCGCGCGGCTGTACGGAGCCTCGAGCTCTCGCTGGTAGCTGCTAACGTGCACGCCCTATCGCGATCCTCGTCGTAGATATAGGAAGCAGCGGGGTCCGGGGCTGCGTCGTGCGCCCTGACGGCTCCATCACGGCCCGCCGCCAGCAACCCTTCACTCCTTCGCGCCCGTTTCCGGGGCTCGTCGAGGTCGATGCAGCCGCACTTGCCAAGGAGATCATCGACGTCGCCTGCTGTTGCCTGGCCGAGGCGGGCCCGGTCGAGGGCGTGGGAGTAACCAACCAGCGGGGCACGACAGTGCTCTGGGACGCCTCCACGGGAGAGCCGATCGGGCCGGCGCTTAGCTGGCAGGACCTGCGCACCGCGGGCACGTGCCTGGAGCTACAGGGCGAGGGCCTCCGCCTCTCCCCGAGCGAGTCCGCCACCAAGCTCGCCTGGCTGCTCGACACCTACGACCCCGGCCGCCATCGCGACCTCCGCTTCGGGACGCTCGACACCTGGGCGACCTGGGTGCTCTCTGAAGGACAAGCCCACGTCACGGACCCGGGCAACGCTGGCGTGAGTGGCCTACTGCCGACCGAAGAACTCCTCGCCGGACGGGGCGACCTGGCCTGGGACCCCGCCAGGCTCGAGCGCTTCCGTGTGCCCGAGAACGCCATGCCAAAGATCGTGGCTTCATCCGAGCCGGTGGGGGTGGCCTCTGCCCTCCCGGGGCGCCCGCCGATCTCGGGGATAGCCGGCGACCAGCAGGCGTCGCTCATCGGTCAGGGATGCGTTCATCCTGGCGAAGCCAAGGCCACCTTCGGCACGGGCGCGTTCTTGGACGTCAACGTCGGTGGCAGCCCCCCGCCCTTCGGGGCTTCCGGCAAGAGCGGCGAGCACGGCTGCCTGCCCATCATTGCCTGGGGACGGGGCGGGCACCTGACGTGGGGCGTGGAGGCGCTCATGCTGACGGCGGGCTCGGCGCTCGCGTGGCTGGTCGACGACCTCGCCTTGATCTCCGACCCGGCGGAGTCGGCCCTGGTGGCAGCGGGCTGCGACGACACCGGAGAGGTCTGGTTCGTGCCTGCCCTGATCGGCCTCGGCACTCCGAAGTGGGACCTAGGGGCACGTTCGCTCCTCATCGGCATGA
>DAHWQF010000251.1:2855-5526 GCA_027334785.1 Acidimicrobiaceae bacterium | reverse complement strand
AACGCATCGCGCCGCCAGTGCCCAGTGCGCCCACCGGTCTTCTCCCAAAGCGCCAGCTCCCCTATGACCATGCTGCGGTCGTAGGACTTGCACATGTCATAGACGGTTAGCGCCGCCACCGCGCAGCCTGTGAGCGCCTCCATCTCTACGCCAGTGCGGTCTACCGTCTCGACCTGGGTCTCGACTTCGACGAAATCGTCGCCGATCGTGAAATTGATCGCGACCGCGCCCACCAAGAGGGGGTGGCAAAGGGGGATCAGCTGTGCAGCCTGCTTGGCGGCCTGGATGCCCGCCACTCGCGAGACCGCGAGCACGTCACCCTTGGTAATGGCATTGTTGGCCACTTTCGCGGTGGTCTCGGGCAGCATGTGCACCCGGCAGCGGGCTATGGCTCGGCGATGTGTCGGCTCTTTGGGCGTGACGTCGACCATGCGGGCACGGCCCAGGGGGTCGACGTGAGTCAGGCCGCTCTCGGGCATCGGAACAAGTTTAGGGCAACGGTTGCCGGAGTGCCCAGCCCGCCGCTCACCAGCGGCGCCGGGCGCCTTCAATCGCTGCGCCCTCAGTGCCTCGCCCGGCGCTCACCAGCGCCGCCAAGAGCTTGGAGCCCTGCCTCCCTCAGTGCCTCGCCGCACCAGTCTCAGCGCCCTGACGGGGGCAAGCTCTCTCCGGTGAGACATTGCCCTGCTCAGCCGCCGATTTGGCTCATGTTGCGACGCGGGCGGACGAAGTTGACCTGCCCGATCGAATGGCCAGCCCACTTCGCCGCTACTTCGCCTTCCACTGCTTCGGCCAGCTCTTCGTCCGTCGCTCCGCCGCGCAGCAGTCCCCGCAGGTCGCGCTCGCGTACAGCGAACAAGCAGCTGCGCAGCTGTCCCTCCGCTGTCAGGCGCACCCGGTCGCAGTTCCCGCAAAACGGCCTCGTCACGCTGGCGATCACGCCGAGGGTGCCGGCGCCATCGAGGTAGCGGAAGCGTTCTGCCGGCTCCGCACCTCTCCCAGGGACGGGCTCGAGGGGGTAGACGGAGCCCACACGTTCGAGCACCTCGCTCGCCGGCACGACCCTCGACGCCGACCACTCGCCGGCCGCGTCCAGGGGCATGAACTCGATGAAGCGCAGCTCGGCCCCCACGTCCCGGCCGAAGCGGGCCAGGTCGAGCACCTCGTCGTCGTTGACCCCACGCATCAGGACGGCGTTCAGCTTTAAGGGAAGGAGGCCCGCCGAGCGCGCCGCCTCAATGCCGGCCAGCACGGCTGGGAGCATGTCCCGCCTCGTGATGGCGGCGAACCGCTCGGGCCGCAGCGAGTCCAGGGAAATAGTGACCCGGTGCAGGCCGGCGGCACGGAGCGGTCCGGCAAGGCGGGAGAGAGTGGAGCCGTTGGTGGTCATGGAGAGTTCCACGGGAAGCCGGGCGAGGCGCGCGACGAGCGCCGGCACATCCGCGCGGACCGTGGGCTCCCCACCCGTCAGGCGCACGGACGTGATGCCGAAGTGATGGACCAGGACCGCTGCCACACGTTCGATCTCCTCGAACGTCAGGATTTCCGAGCGTGGCAACCAGGTCATGCCCTCCTCGGGCATGCAGTAGTGGCAGCGGAAGTTGCACCTGTCAGTAAGCGAAACCCGCAGGTCCAGGACTTGGCGGCCAAAGCTGTCGAGGAGGGGCCGGCTCACGCGGACCCAGGCTAGAGCCGCCGGCCGAAGAAGAGGGGGCTACTCCTCGGGGAGCTGAGGGGAACCGCCGGCAGGGCGGGCCAAGGAGCACCGCCGGCGCCAGGCCGGGCTAGCCATCTTCGGGCGCTCAGGAATCGAGTCTTCGAGCGGTCAGGAATCGTCGCGGGCGAGCCTCTCGACCAGGAACTTCCTGAAGCTCGGCCCGAGGTCGTCGCGCTCCAAGGCCAGCTCGACCGTCGCCTCCAGGTACTCGAGCTTGTTGCCCACGTCGAAGCGCCCCTGCCGGAACGTCCAGCCGTATACCGGCTCGCGCTGCGCCAGCACCTTTATGGCGTCGGTCAGCTGGATCTCGCCACCCCGCCCGGGCTCGGTCCGGGCGAGCAGGTCGAAGATCTCCGGCCCGAACACGTAGCGGCCCATCACAGCGAGGTTGGACGGGGCCTCCTCCGGCGCCGGCTTCTCAATCAGGTCTTCGACCTGGACGAGGTTGCCCTCAACGGGCTTCACCGCAGCGCAACCGTAGGAGGAGATATCGGCAGCAGAGACCTCTTTGAGAGCGATCACTGAGCGCCCGCGCTCGTCGAAGGTGCCAAGCATGGCAGTCAGGACCCCCGCGTCGGGGTGCATGATGTCGTCGCCCAGCAGGACGGCGAAGGGAGCCTCGCCTACGTGCTCGGCTGCCACGGACACGGCGTGACCGAGGCCGCGCGGCTCGCCCTGGCGGACGTAATGGATGTTGGCCATCTCGGCGATGCGCCGCATCTCGGCCAACTCCTCGGTTTTGCCGCCCTCCTCGAGGTAGTACTCCAGTTCGAACGAACGGTCGAAGTGGTCCTCAAGCGTCCGCTTGCCCCGCCCGGTGATCACCAGGATGTCTGTGATGCCGGCCGACACGGCCTCCTCCACCACATACTGGATGGCAGGCTTGTCCACCAGGGGCAGCATCTCCTTGGGCTGCGCCTTGGTGGCAGGCAAGAACCTCGTGCCCAGCCCTGC
>DAHWQF010000251.1:0-2755 GCA_027334785.1 Acidimicrobiaceae bacterium | reverse complement strand
CTCCGGTTGCGCCTTCTCTCCCGCTACACTTAGCAGTTGGAACCCGAGACTGCTAACGAAAGGGGTCTGCCTTCATGCCAACGTACGAGTACGCCTGCAAGTCATGCGGTCAGCACCTTGAGGTGGTCCAGTCCTTCATGGACGATGCCCTCACCGAATGCCCCGCGTGTGGCGGCACGCTGCGCAAGGTCTTCGGCAACATTGGCATCACTTTCAAAGGAAGCGGGTTCTATAGGACCGACAACCGCTCGGACGGCCATAAGGCCAAGGCGGCTTCGGGTGCCTCGCGCGACGGTGCCTCGGCCGGGCGCGACGGTGCCTCGGCCGGGCGCGACGGTGCCTCGGCCGGCGAGGCCAAAGGTGCCCAGGGCGACGGCGCCGGCTCAGCCTCCAAGAGCGAAGGCTCCGCCAGCAGCAGCTCCGCAGCCAACGGCTCGTCGAGCACTAAGGCGCCCGTGGCTGCTGCCTCCTAGCTGCTCAGAGCCAAGCTCGGGTTGCGTACTCGGACTGAGGGGCGTCCCAACGGCTCCTCAGGCAGCGCCCGTTACCAAGCGCGTGCCGTGCTGCCTACCCAGATAGCTGGAACGGCTCCGCCAATTTCACCCCGGTGCCGGCCAAACCGCAGTACCCGTGAGGGTTTTTAGCCAGGTACTGCTGGTGGTAGCGCTCGGCAAACCAAAACGGCCCCGCCGCCGCCACCTCGGTCGTTACCGGGCCGTAGCCAGCCCGGGCTAAGAGGGCCCCGTAAGCCTCACGGGACGCTCCTGCCACTTGGCGCTGGTCTTCTGCGGTCCAGTAGAGCGCCGAACGGTACTGGGTGCCGACGTCGTTGCCCTGTCGCATGCCCTGGGTAGGGTCGTGGTTCTCCCAGAACAGCTGGACGAGCTCCTCGTAGCTGGTCACGCCGGGATCGAAGACAACAAGCACGGACTCGGCGTGGCCGGTCCGTCCGGTGCAGACCTGCTCGTAAGTCGGGTCGGCGACGTGGCCTCCGCAATAGCCGGCCGCCGTGACCCAGACCCCGGGTGCTTCCCAATACAGACGCTCGGCACCCCAAAAACATCCCAGGGCAAAGACCGCCCGCCCGAAGCCGTCGGGGTACGGGCCCGCTAGCGGGTTGCCGTTCACGAAGTGGTGGAGGGCCACCTCCACCCGCTCAGCCATGGCGCCATCCTCCCGCTGGGCCCGACACGGCCCCACCCGTACGCGTGGTTGGCCCTGCCGTGACCGTGGTCATTGTGAGCGCCACCCTACCGACCGTAACCCCCGACGCGACGGGGAGGCTAGCGTGGTCGTGTGCTGCTGGAGACCATCAATGGCCCGAGCGACCTGCGAAAGCTGAGCTACGAGCAGCTCGAGGTGCTGGCGGGAGAGATAAGAGAGTTCATCGTGCAAGCCGTCTCAGCTGCCAATTCCGGGCACCTCGGGAGCAACCTCGGAGTAGTCGAGCTGACCCTGGCCGTCCACAGGGTGTTCGACTCGCCCCGCGACTACCTCATCTGGGACACAGGCCACCAGGCCTACGTGCACAAGATCGTGACGGGACGGCGGGACATGTTCACCACGCTGCGGCAGGCCAACGGTCTTTCCGGTTACCCGTCGCGCGCCGAGTCGGTGCACGACTGGATAGAAAACAGCCACGCTTCCACGGCGCTCAGTTACGCCCACGGGCTGGCGGCCGCCATCAAGCGGAGCAGCAACCCGGGCCGGCGGGTCGTGGCCATAGTCGGCGACGGTGCCCTCACAGGGGGCATGGCGTACGAAGGGCTGAACAACCTCGGCCACAGCGACTCGCGCGTGGTTGTGATCTTGAACGACAACGGGCGCAGCTACGCCCCCACCGTGTCGCGGCTTTCGGAGAGCCTTACCCGCCTGCGCCTCCACCCCGGGGTCAGTTCGGCCCGGCGCCGCATCGAGACCGCCGTGAGGGACCTCCCCAAGGTCGGCAACTTGGCGTACTCGAGCCTCCAAGGCTTCTACTCGGCTGTCCGGGAGGTGATCGAACCGCCCGTGTTCTTCGAGACCCTGGGCGTTCGTTATGTCGGGCCCCTCGACGGCCATGACATTGCCGGCATGGAACAGGCTTTCCGCCTAGCGGCCGAGTACGAGGGGCCGATCGTGGTCCACGTCCTCACCCAGAAAGGGCGCGGGTACAAGCCGGCGGAAGACGACATCGAAAAATGCCTCCACGACGCGGGCTCCTTCGACCCGGCCATCGGCCCTACACCCTCATCTCGTGCGCTCAAGGGCTACACCCTGGCTTTCAGCGAGGCGATGCTCGACCTCGGCGAAAAGCGCGAGGACGTCGTCGCGCTCACGGCAGCCATGCCGGGGCCCACGGGGCTCATACCGTTCCAAGAGCGCTGGCCGGACCGGTTTTACGACGTCGGCATCGCCGAACAGTCAGCGGTCACCTCGGCAGCCGGCATGGCGATGGGGGGCCTGCGGCCGGTGGTGGCGGTGTACTCGACCTTCCTTTGCCGGGCTTTCGACCAGCTCAACTTGGACGTCGGGCTACACGGGCTGCCTGTTGTGTTCGCCCTCGACCGAGCCGGCATCACCGGGGACGACGGCCCGAGCCACCACGGCATCTTGGACATGGCGCTGTGCTTGAAGATCCCTGGTATGACGATCTTTGCGCCCTCCTCGGCCGAGGAACTGAAGGTGATGCTGGCCACGGCCCTCTCACTTTCTGGTCCGGCCGTCGTCCGTTACCCGAAGACCGAGGCCAGGAGGGTGCCGGCAGACCAGGTCG
>DAHWQF010000250.1 GCA_027334785.1 Acidimicrobiaceae bacterium | reverse complement strand
GTCGATGTACTCCATCACTATGAAGTAGGTGTGCTCTCCCTGGCCCCAGTCGTAGATCGAGATGATGTTGGGGTGAGAGAGGTTGGCAGCCGCCTGCGCCTCCCGGCGAAACCGCTCAACAAAGGAGGGGTCGGAAGACAGTTCGGGGAAGAGGACCTTGATCGCGCCGGGCCGGTCGAGGAGCAGGTCTTGGGCCAGGTAGACCTGGGCCATAGCGCCTCGGGCGATGTGGCGCACCAGCTCGTAGCGGCTGCTGAAGACTTCAGGCGACGACATTTCCGCCACAGCCTAGATGGGGCGCCTTCCCTGGTCGCGCGCGCCCGGGACCGCTCGATGCAAGCTCAAGAGTCACGAGCGTCGGAGTCACGGGGCCGTCCTTTGCAGATAGGACTCGATGACGGCCTTTGCTATGGGCGCCGCGATGGTCCCACCTTGGTACTCGGTTGCAGGGGGCTGGTTTTCCACTAGGACGCACACCGCTATCTTTGGGTCTTGTGCCGGGGCGAAAGCAACGAACCACGTTTCGATGTTGGGGCCCCCCGTTTGGGCGGTACCGGTCTTGCCGGCCACCTCGACCCCGGGTATCTGCGCTGCCACCCCGGTGCCGTTCGGGCTGTTCACGACCGAGAGCATGAGAGTGGTGAGCTTGGCGGCCGTAGCAGGAGACGTCGCCCGGAGCCACGGCTTGGGCTTGTACTTTTCGACGACCTGGCCTTGTGAGCCCGTTACCGTGGACAACAAGTGCGGGGTCATGATGACACCCTTGTCGGCTATGGCAGCGGCGTCGAGGGCAAGGGTGAGCGGCACGGCCTGTACACTTTCTTGGCCGATGGCCGACTTGGCAAGAGCACCTGCGTTGCGGTAAAAGCTAGACGGAGGGGGGAAGTAGGACTCGGCAACGCCGGGTAGGTCAAGGGGAATCGGGCGGTCCCAGCCGAATGCCTTGGCTTCCTCGGCGAGGTTCTTGCCCCCCAGCTCGAGGCCGATCTGCCCGAAGCCCGAGTCGCAGGACACGGTGAAGAGCTCCAGTATCTGCCCACCGCATGCCTCCCCGGCGTAGTTGTGCAGCACCTGGCCGGCTGTGTCAGGCAGCACGAGCCCAGTAGAGACGGGGAAGTCCTTTTTGGCAAGCGCGGGTTTGTGGTCGTAAACGGCTGAGGCGGTCACGACCTTGAAGGTGGACCCGGGGAAGAAACGCTGCCGGTACGCAGCGGCGGCGAGGGGCCGGCCGGGGTTGTCCTGCAGCTTGTGCCACGCGGCTTGCTCCACTGCGGGGTTGTGGCTCGCCAGGGGGTTTGGGTTGTAGCTCGGGTTGGAGTACATGGCGAGCACTGCGCCGGTCTTGGGCTCGAGGGCGACGACCGCGCCGTCGCGGCCGGCGAGTTGTTGGCGGGCCAGCGATTGCAGGCTCGAGAGGACGGTTATGTGGAGGTCGTCCAGCGACGGCTCGGTCGTGAGCAGTTTCTCGAGCTGGTGAAGGCTCCCCGGGAAGCTCACCTTGGTCGTAGCCTCAGAGAGCACTGAATTGTACTGGCGCTCGAGGCCGTCGGTGCCGTAGGTCAAAGAGTAGTACCCCGTTATCTGGCCGAAGAGCGCACCTTTGGGGTACACGCGCTGGTATTTGTACTGGTCATTGCTCGGCACGGACTCAGCCAACGTGACCCCATCGGCTGAGATGATGGCGCCGCGAGGCTTGCTGTACTGCTGGATAATGTGACGCATATTAAGGGGGTTGTTCTCGAGCGCGCTCGCGTGGAACACCTGGATGTAGTTGAGCTGCGCGAAAACGACCAGCACGAGCAGGCATGCCCCGAGGCCGGCCCAGCGTACTCGGCGGTTTATGGAGTTCATAGCGGGAGGCTCCCAGTCGTGCCTGCCTCTTCGCGTGCCACCGCGAGGGGGCGGCCGCTTTGTTGGCTGGACGACGCCCGAGAAACGCGTCCATCGTCGTCCCCAGGGTGCGGGAGGCTAGCATTGTCGTTTGAAATTCTTATCAAGATGGCCAAGAGGGCATAGTTGGAGACCAGGGAGGAGCCGCCATAGGACACAAACGGCAGCACTATGCCGGTCACCGGGATGACGCGGGTGATACCGCCACTGACGACGAACACCTGGACAACGAGCAACAGGGAAAGCCCGGTGGCAAGGAGCTTACCGAAGGAGCGCTCCGAGCGCACTGCGGCCCTGAGCCCCGAGCCCATCAGCAATAGGTAGATGGCGAGGAGGGCAGAGAGGCCGACGAGGCCGATTTGCTCCCCGATCGAAGCGAACATGAAGTCGGTGGACGCTTCGGGGATGACCCGGGCGTTGCCCTGGCCTGGGCCAAGGCCCCACATCCCACCGCCGGCGAGCCCGAACCATCCTTCGATGATCTGGTACCCCGAGGTGGCAAAGTGTGCCCAGGGGTGGAGCCAAGCTTGGACCCGGGTCTGCGCGTGGTGGACCACATCCAGGGCAAAAACGGCCGCTCCGGCAAAAAGGCCGGCGCCGAGGCCCAAATAGGCGAGACGCCCCGTCGCTATCCAGAGCATCGAGACGAGCAGCATGAAGAACAAAAACGAAGCACCGAGGTTGTTTTCTGCCAGCAATATGAGGAGAGACAAGCCCCATGCGGCGGCGAGAGGGGCGAGGTAGCGCGGTTCGAGCACCAACCACCGGCCGATCCGGCGGGTGCCGGCGGCGAGGAGGTCGGCGCGCTCGGCGAGGACGGAAGCGAAGAAAATGGCCAAGGCTATCTTGGCAAACTCTTCTGGTTGGAGGCTGAACGGCCCCGCCCGTACCCACAACCGCGCCCCATTGATGTCTTCCCCGATGTGAGGGACTAGAGGGAGAAGCAAAAGTGCGATGCCGGCCAGCGCGATCAGGTAGCGGTAGCGCTCGAAGTCGATGGCGCGTGGGAACAACGCCAGGGTCACGATCAGACAGGCCAGCCCGACCACCGTCCAGAGGGCCTGGTTGGAACCTTCGGCGCTGTCGAGGTGGCTGATAAATACGTAGCCGATGCCGTTAAGCAGGGCCGCCAAGGGCAAGAACACCGCCGACGCATAGGGGGCGAGGCGGCGGAGCGCAATATGTCCCGACGCGAGCAGGATCGCTGTGGCCAACGCGAAAACGGGAGCGTCCTTGGGGACTTTGCCCGAGGCACCGAGCCCCGCCACGACGTAAAGGCCGGTTACCAGTACATAGACGAGCACCAGCATGCCGAGCTCGGCGCGCCGGGGCGCCAGCCTGCGCTCGCTGCGTGCCGGGGAGGCGGCCGCGGGCCGGAGTGCCACGGGTGCGCTCGGAGCGCTCACGCTCATTTTGTTGCCGTCCCTAGCTTTGTTGATAGGTGTCTTTTGGGTTGAACGGACGGGGGGGCCTTTTTCGCCGGCACCGTAGTGCTGGGAGACGTTTCGGTGGTCCCATGGGCAGACGGCTGGTGGGCTTTGGCCCCGGTGAGGGGGTTGGACTTTGGCGTGGAGACGTGCTTGGCCGAGCGCGGTGCACCCCGGGCGGAAGCCGGTGTCTCGCCTTGCGCTTCTATTTTCTCTGCTACCTGGTTGGAGATGAACTGTCTTGCCCGCGGGACCGACGGCTCGAGGTAGCCAGCCCGCAACTTTACGAGCACGGAGGGCAGTACCGATGAGGAGTTGTAACGGGTGCGCTCGGCCACAGTCGGTTGGAACCACAGCACCCCTCCCGGGCGGCCCTGGAAAATCGTGATCTCGCGGCCCGAGAGGCCGACGAAGTAAGCAGAGCGCCCGTACCAGGCGAGGGCACCGATCACCCCGCCGATCACGAAGCAGACCGCGGCCACGAACCCGCCGACGCGCCATGTGAAAAGGGCGAATGGGCGGCGGGCGGGTCTGGCGGTTGCGGGTATCTGGCTGCCCGGTTGGGGCGGCAGTTCGGCAGCTGCCGGTACTTCGTCCGGGGCGACGCCGGCGGGCCCTTTGGAGGGCAGGGCTATGGTAGTCACAGCAGCGCTCGCACCCAGGGGCCGCGAAGAGCCGAAACCCTCCGGCTGACCGTTCGTATCCACCGGCACGGGCTGGCTCAGGGTTATCAGCGTGTCCGGGGCCTGCCCGTTGGCTCGCACGTCGACGACGACGACCGTGACGTTGTCACTGCCGCCGCGCGAGTTGGCGAGCCCCACGAGCTGCTCGGCAGCCTCGCTTGGGTCGGGGAAAGAGAGGAGGACGGCAGCGATCTCGTCGTCGGGGGCTTCGCGTGGGAGGCCGTCGCTGCAAAGAAGGTAACGGTCGCCGTGATGGGGCTCAACGGCAAGCAGGTCGACATCGACGGAGGGCTCGACGCCCAGCGCACGCGTGAGGACATGGCGCTGAGGGTGCACCGCCGCCTGGGCCTGGCTGATCTGGCCGTCGTCTACCAGCTCCTGGACCAAGCTGTGGTCCACGGTGAGCTGTAAGAACGACCCCTCGCGAAGCAGGTACAGCCGTGAGTCGCCGATGTGGGCTACGGCTAGGCCATTGGTGCCGTCTTGGCGTTCCACGACCGCCAGGGCCACCAGCGTGGTGCCCATTCCGTGCATGGCCCGGTGGGACTGGGCTTGCTCCCACACGGCCCGGTTGGCAGCCCGAGCGGCGTTGAGGAGGGCGTCGGCAGAGCGCTGGTCGCTCGCCTCGAAGGCTGCCCGTAGCGCCTTCACTGCCGTGGCGGAGGCCACCTCGCCCGCAGCGTGGCCCCCCATGCCGTCGGCAACGGCGTACAGGCCCGGCGCCACCAACAACTGGTCCTGGTTGTTCGAGCGGACCAGGCCTACATCGGTGGCCGAGCCTACGAGCAACTTGCTCATTTTTGCAGTTCCAGGAGCGTCCGACCAACCTGGACGCGGTCACCCCTGCGTAGCGGTGCGGCGGTAGAAATCCTCCGCTCGTTCAACAAGGTACCATTCGTCGAGCCGAGATCCTCGACCCAGTACTCCTGGCCCCGGCGGAAAACGCGGGCGTGGTGGGCGGACACGAAGTTGTCCTCCCCGAGCACGAGGTCACACCCCGGTGCCCGTCCGATGGTGAGCTCGTCACCGAGCACTGCTGTTCTGCCTGTTCTGCCTGTTCTGCCGGCCCCGCCGTCAGCCCCCGGTCCGACCACGACGAGCTTGGTGGGGCTCGCCCGGGCAGCCCTGCCCGCCTTGGCTGCCCCGCCTGGTTGGCCGTTGCCGTCGGAGTAGGCCGGCCCGGGCTCGCCGGGGGTTGGTTGCGCCGCCACCGGCTCTTTCAGCTCTACCCACACCGCTCGCACCACTCTCAGGAGGAACAGATAGAGCAGGGCCAGGAAGGCGTACTCGAGCAGCCGGAGGGCCGGCGCCGCCACTAGCGCCATAACAGGCAGCGTTCGCATGTTCTGTGACCTAACGTCTCAGCGCTCGTGAAGGGGGGGCCGGCCCCTGGCGACGCCACCCTCCCTCCATGGTACGACCGGGTTGAGCCGCCGGCGGGGTGGAGCTCGCCGCGTCCAGGGCATGGCGGCAGCACTATCTCTCCAGGGCACGAGCGGGGTGCGCCGGCGCCCGCGTC
>DAHWQF010000024.1 GCA_027334785.1 Acidimicrobiaceae bacterium | reverse complement strand
TGATCGAGGCACCCGTTTGCGAAGTGAAGTTGGCTCGTATACCGCCGGAGATAGCGGGATGGGAGTTCAGGCCAGGGGGCGACGCTGACGCCGGGAATTGCCTGTGCGTCACGGGCCGTCGAGGGAGCCTTCGAGTCGAGGAACCTCGAGCACCGCGAGCGGGACGACAACGCCGTCCGTCACGCTGGAGTGTTCGCCCTTTATGATTGGTGTTGGGGCGGGGACGACCAGTGGCTGTACTGCGAGATCGACGACCGGAAGGTCTACAGCCACGACCACGGGTAGTACTTGCCCGAGACCGGGCCTGACTGGAGCGAGAGCGCCATCATGGCTCGCGTGGACGAACCGCACCTAGCGCGCTACGCGGTCGCGAACCTCGACAGGTCGAAGCTCGCTGAAATGAGCGCTAGGCTTCGGGAGCCGCTGCGTGAGGAGCTGGTCGCGGTGCTCAGCTCTGTCCCGGCCTCCTGGGCTGTAAGCGACCGTGAGCTCGAGGCCGTCGGTTTCTTTTTGGAGAGACGCGCTCCGGCAGTGGCGGAGCGCTTGGACGAGATCGGAGGGAGGTCATGAGGTACGTGTACTCGCTCGTGCGCTTCGTTCCCGACCCGGCCCGGGGCGAGTTCGTGAACCTGGGCGCCATCGTCGGGAGCGAAGAGTCTTCTGAGTGGGAGTCCCGCCAGGTGGAGAACCCGAAGCGGGCACGCGACATAGACGAAAGCAAGTCCTTGGATGCGGTCTGGGCCTTCTTGGACGACGTCGGCCGTCAGATAGACGACTTCGAGCGGTCCCAGGAAACGCTCTTGGAGCCGGAGGTCGAGCTGTCCGAGGAGTGGCTGTGGAAGCTCCACGCAGACCACCGGAACTTGGTCCAGCTGAGCGCTCCGGCACCGATACGGGCCGAGAGCGCCGAAGAGGCGCTCGAGCGTGTTTTCAGTGAACTGGTGGTCGACCCGGCCAGGCGCAAGAACATCAGGACGAGGCACCTGGCCATAGGAGCACTGAGGAGCGCCTACGTGAAGCACGACATCAAGCCGCTGGCCAACCTGTACCAGCGAGTTGCCTTGGAGACCAACCGGTACAGCGGAGAACGTATTGACTTCGCTGTGACGAACGGGCACGTCCTACAGCTGGCCCAGGCGTGGTCGTTCCAGGTACCGGACCAGGACAGGCTGGCCGAGCAGGTGAGATCGTGGGGTTGGACCATGAGCGACCTCCGAAAGGACGGCGGCATCGTCAGGCCGATGAGAGGCCCCCACCTTGAGGTGGGCAGGGACGTTGACGTAGCGGTGGTCTTTATAGCTCCTGCCGAGGACAAAGACGCTCCTGCTTTCCGAGACGCCGAGAACGTCTTCGAGGCCCTCGGGGTTCGGAGCCTGACTGTTGAGAGCGCTGATACAGTTGCCGCTCGCGCAGAGCGGCTCTTGGCTGATGCCGTCCCTGGGAGGCTCCAGATTGGAACCGACGTGACACCCTGGTGAGCAAGTCGCGTGTGAGCGCGTGCTGACTCTCCGGAAACAGCGGCACACGGTCAGCGGGAACACCAGCCAGTTCGTCGAAGCTTGCCAGCTCCGTTGTTAGATCTGGGGCCGTGGCGACCCAAAGAGTAACAGGCGGCGCGGCAAGGCCGCCCTAGCTCGAGGAGGTAGCCCACGATGGGGAGCAGTCGGTTGGTGATGAGCGTGACGGAGGCGGCGGAACTTTTGGGGATCTCGCGGGCGTTGGCGTACGAACTGGCGCGCTCGCAGCGTTTGCCGGCGGTGCGCCTAGGGCGCCGGCTCGTCGTGCCCCGAAAAGCATTGGCGCTCTGGCTCGAGCAGTCGTGTGGGCTCAAGGGCACAGGAGAACTGGAGGACTTGGCGCGATGACCGCTGCCTGGTGGGGACACCTGGCCGAGATGCTCGACGAGGCGGCCGAGTACCTGGCAGACGAAGAGCGCTCGACGGCGGACTACCTGGTGCGGGCTGCGTGGATGGTGCATGCAATAAGCGAGGAGGAAGCGGCCGGGGAGCTGCAGTGCCACAAGAGCGGGTCGGGATTTCGGCGATGAGGCTCGAGCCGTTGTTGGGGATGCTGGCGTGGCGTCGGGTGACGGGACCAACTCCGCCGGAGGCCATGGACGGCCGGAGGCGGGGGCGATAGCAGCAACGGCCACGGACGGCTGCAGCAATGGCTTGGTTGCTGGCGAGGCACCCCACCGCCTTGTCGTGGCTGTTCCAGGTGATGTCGTCTCAGGCGCCTTGGCAACGTTCATAGACCGGAAGGGGCGCCTTGCGCATGGCGGCTCGGATCACGTTCGCTTTCCCGTGCCATTTCTCGCGCGTGACGGGCGGTCGCAACATCTGCTGGCGAGCCTTGTGAAGGTAATGCACGTATGTCGGCCTGTCCTTGCGGCCCCAGCAGACATCGCCTGGTGCGGCTCCGCAGGTCGGGCACTCAAGTGCTAGCGCGGCAGGGTTGCCAAAGTGGCTCGGATCGAGTGGCATGTCTATTCGAGGTCTTTATCTTGCTCTTTGTCGTGCCTGTTGAGCACGGCATCGAGGTGTGTGAGGATGTTCAGGGCGCCAGCTTTCGACACGTCCCTGTTGCCATCGGGGCGACGGCTGAGGAACACGCACGAGGGGCAGCCGTTGGTGCAGGCGCAGTTCTGGACAAGGCGGAGGCCATAGGAGACAATCTCGGGGAGCCTTTCGAAGGCCACCCTCGTGATGCCTATCCCGCCAGGGGGCGCACCAACCAACCAGCCAGCCAGCTAACCAACCAACCAACCACATCCCGGCCCAGGAGGCGGGCTCGTCGGCGCCCTACCTCGCCGGCGCGGGCGCCACTACTTTCCGGCCCTGACGCCTCACCAAGGGTGCAGGAGCGCCGCAAGTAAGGCCCAAAAGGGGGGGCCTCAGCCTTAGAGGCCCTGGGACGGGTAAGAAGTGCCCGAGGGCCGCGTCGCTGGGGCGGGGCCACAGAAGCCGGCCTGGGTCGCGGCCCTGTCCCGGATGGGTTCGCGGGCGGGCGGGCCGCTTTTGGCAGTCGGTAGCGGGTCTGAAGGGGTGTCACCGAGGGCCACATCAACGGTCCCACGACGAGATAGCTGGCAGGGGAGGGTCTCTAGCCTCGGTAAGCGGCGTCCGCTATCGGGTAATCGCGGTTAGCTCTGGGGCCTGCAGTTCGCGAGGCAACGAGGCGACAGCCTCCAGTTCGGGCATGTCCCTGTCGGCATCCCCCACGACGCCCAACTCTTGGAACCGGCGAGCTTGTGGGAGAACGCTTCGCTCAAGAGAGCCGACCGCCTTGTTGTACGCTTCAACCGCCGTCGAGAGCCCTTTGCCGGTGCGAGCAAGGTGGTCACCGAACGCCGAGAGGCGCCGGTACAGGTCGCGGCCCATCTGCTGCACCTCGCGGGCATTCTCGGTCAAGGCTTCGTGCTGCCAGCTAGCCGCCACCGTGCGAAGCAAGGCAATGAGGTTGACCGGTGTCGCCAGAAGGACCCGCTTGGCGAGGGCGTACTCCAGGAGGTGGGGGTCCTGCTCGAACGCAGCGCTCAAAAGCGCCTCGCCGGGCACGAAGGCCACAACGAACTCGGGCGACTGGTCGAACTGCTGCCAATAAGCCTTGTTGGCCAGCATGTCAACGTGTGCCCGCACCTGCCGAGCGTGGTTTGCCAGATGGGAGCGCCTCGTAGCCTCCTCGGTAGCGTCGTTGGCGTCGAGGAACGCTTGGAGAGGGACCTTGGCGTCGACAATGACGAGCTTCGAGCCGGGCAGGTGCACCACCATGTCGGGCCGCTGGCGCCCATCTTCTGTGGTAGCCGAAACCTGCTCCTCGAAGTCGCAGTGCTCCAACATCCCCGCCACCTCGACCACGCGCCGTAGCTGGAGCTCCCCCCACCGGCCACGAGTCGACGGAGCTCGCAGGGCGGTCACCAGGTTCCTAGTCTCAGCCTGAAGGCGCTGCTCCGATACTGCCAGGCTCTGCACCTGGGTCACCAAGCTGGTGTACGCTTTTTGCCGCTCCAACTCCAGTTGGCGGAGGCCCTCCTCGTACTTGTTGAGCTGCTCCCGGAGCGGCGCCAGCAGGTGCTCTATAGCCTGCTTGCGTTGCTCCAGCTCGCTTTGTGCCACCTGTTGGCCTTCCTTGAGCCTCGCGCTGGCCAACTCAAGGAACTGGGAGTTGTTGTGCTGGAGCGCCTTTGCCGACAGCTCGGCGAATGTGCCGGTCAGCTGCCGTTGAGCCTCTTCCCAAGCGACTTGACGCTGTGTTACCAGGGCGCGCTCAGTCTGCAACTCAACGTGCGCTTTCGTAAGTTGTGACTGCAAGTCGGCCAGCACCACTGCTTGCTCTCGCCGAGTTTCTGCTACGCGCTTCACCTCTCGGCCCCGAAGAACTATGGCCGCGGCAGCTGCCACAGCCACGCCTACCACTATTCCTGCCAGGAACCATGCGACCATGTGGCCCCTATCGGCACGAGCGCCGTCGGCCTTGAGACCGCAGGCCTCTCTCCACCCACCTGCGACGACCGGCTGACTTATTGGGGGCGTCATACGGGCTCGTGGGTGCGCTAGCACTCGGCCTAGGGAGCGCTGCGTCAGCTCGCCGGCAACTCAGCGCGGCGTAGGGAGCTGTGTGTGGTGCTCGCTAGGCTAGGGCACCCTGTCGCGCTGTCTCGCAGTGGTGAACCCCGGCGGTGACCGGCCGGGTCGAAGACCTCGCGGACATCTTCGAACAGCGTCTTGTCCACCCGCTTGGCACTCGCCGTGTACGCGAGCGCCTCCACCAGGCGCTCTCGCCGCTCTCTTGAAGCGTCAAGGTCGTCGAGCATGTCCACAGTCCGGCGGGCCTGGCTTAGCGCGACTTGCCAGGAAGTTTTGGGGGCTTTACCGGCCCGGTCGCGAAGCTCGTTGGACCTGGCTAGCCGGCGCGTAGTCGCGTTCGGTCTCCATCTCCAGAACTAACTCGTCGGACGAACTATCCGATCATCGTCTGACGCTCGAGCAGGCGGCTGATCAGCTCGACCATGGACAGCGCTAACCAGAAGTACCAATCCAAGAGCGAGTAACCGCTATGTCCTCGCCGACTAGTCTGGTTTCGCGTGTGTGGCCGGACCACCAACACTCTGCCGAGGGACGAGCTTGTCGCCTCCCTGGGTGTGGCTGAGGTGGACGCCCCCGAGCTGCCGATCAGCTGGAACGTCGCACCCAGCCAGCCCGTCTATGTCATGGGTGCCGGCCCGGACAAGGCCCGAAAGCTGAAGGCGCTCAGGTGGGGGTTGGTTCCGCACTGGGCAAAAGATGCCCGCTCGGCCTATATCAACGCCCGAGCGGAGACCATCGCAGACAAGCCGGTCTTCCGTGGTTGCCTCGCGTCGAAGCGCGTAATCGTGCCTCTCTCGGGCTTCTACGAGTGGCGCCGGCCTGGGCTCGGTGAGAAGGCGCCCAGGCAGCCGTTCTACTTCCAGTCCGCCCACCGCTCTTTGCTTGGCGTGGCCGCCATCTGGGACCTGTGGCGCGACGCTGAGGGCCACAAGCTCAGGAGCGTTGCGCTCGTGACGACCGAGGCCAACTCGACCATGCAGCCCGTCCATGGCCGGATGCCGGCGCTCCTTCCTCCTGAGGCTTGGGACGAGTGGATCCGCCCCGCCCCGCTCGCGCCCGGCCGGCTCGAAAGGCTCCTTGTGCCGGCGCCGGAGGGCCTGCTCGAGTGCTGGGAAGTCGGGCCGAGGGTGAACTCTGTGAAGAACGATGGTGCTGACCTGGTAGAGCCCGTGGCTTTGTAGCTCTCGGCTGGGCTAGACGAGTTCCGTTCTGCCCTCGGTTGCGGGACCGGGCGGCGCAGATGCGCTCGGGGCACCTGCGGCGCTCGTGGTGGGTCACTCTTGCCAAAGGCGTCGCCCCCCTCGCCTTCCCGCCGCTCGCACTTCTCGCCTCGGCCCGGTTGCGGAAGTTCTGGTCGGGGCTGGGATCGCCAATGCCGCCGTAGCGCCCGAGGCCGTTCCAGGACTGCCGAACTCCTCCGTCGCCACGTCGAGCAAAGAGACGCCAGTGGGATGAGATCAAGTGGCTACTCGGTACCCTCCCGGCGGATGCGGTCGACCCACGCGGGCACCGCGACCCGCGATGATTCAGGTATCGAGTGGCGTGGCGCGCTGACGGCGGTACTCGGTCGGCGAGACGCCGACGGCGGCGTGGAAGCAACGGCTGGCGTAGTTCGGGTCGCTCCAGCCGACCGCACGCGCCGCCTCAGCGATCGACAGGTCGGTTGAAGCCAGCAGCTGCGCCATCCGCTTGACCCGCGCCTGGCGCAGGTAGCTCATCGGGCTCATCCTGACCGTGGCATCGAACTACCGGACGAGCTGGGAGGGCGACAGATGGACCCAGGCGACCTCGCTGCCTTCGAGGTGGCGGAGGCGGAGGCTCGCTCCCAGCTGCTGCCGAGCTCGCCGGACCTCAGGCGGGTAACACCCGAAACGGGTGGCTCCGGCGGTGCCACTGGCCCCATCTTTCCCCAACAACTGCGCGAAGTAATGGGCCTGTACCTGCATGTCTCGCGGAATCTTTGCGTGTGAGCATTTTGTGAGGGCTTTGTGAAAGAGACACTTCTCATGTGTCGCGGCTAAGGCAGACGGGTAACAGGTACTGGTACGTGTCCGCGTACACGGCGGCCGCTCCAGGCCTACCTGCAAAAACAACTCAAGGAGGATTGCTGAATGCTTCGTAGACCCACTGGAATCGGTATGAGCGTGGCGACCATAGCCCTCTTGTCCGGTGTGGGGGCTCTGAGCGCCGCTCCGCCGGCCGCAGCACAAAACATCGTGAAGACACAGCACTACACGATCGGCAATGGCTCGGTCCTCAACGCGACCGCTACGGCCGACCCCGACGTTGCGGGCGACACGGCCAACTTCACAGTCGGCTTTACGACACCCTCCGCGTTGGACGGAGGCCAGGACACCGTCACCATCGCCTCGCCGTCAGGGGCGGTCTTCCCGTCCGGCCAAAACGACTACTTCATCATCGACAACACCAGTTCGTCCGGCACCCAGACCGCCTCTAACGTGAGCCTGGCTAACGGCGGGCACAGCGTGACGCTCAAGCTGTCGAAATCGGTCCCCGCTGACAGTTCGCTCTCCGTGAACGTGATCGGCGCGACCAACCCGCCGAGCCCGGGGACCTACAGCCTTGGTGTCTCGACCTCCAAGAACACCACGCCGGCCACCACGGCAAGCTTTTCCATCGTGGCCGCGGCCAAGGCTCCCTCCTTCAGCCCGGTGGCCTCGCCGGCATTGATCGGAGGCTCCTCGACGTACACCCTCGGCGCCTTCAAAGCCGCTTCTGCGCTGGCAGCGGGCGACAAGATAGCGATCAGCTCATCAGCCCGAGGGAGCATCGACGACAACGTCGGGTTCCCCACGTCACCCTCCTACTACAAGGTGGAGGACCTCACCACGCACGCTTCCAGCGTGCCGCAAGCGGTGTCCGTAGCCCCTGTCGGTGGTGGCCGCACGGGGCAGCAGGTGGTGATCAAGCTGGCCGCCGGCGTGGCGTCGGGAGACGAACTGTCCGTCGTGGTAGACGGGGTCCGCAACCCGAACACGCCCCAGTCAGACCTGGTTGCCGCCGCTGCGCCCCAGGGCGCTCCCCCGGCGACCGCCAGGTTCCTCATCGGCACTTCAGTCGGCAACCCGACCATAGCCATATCGGAGACGCGCTCTCGAGCTTCGGGCGTCGAGTACATCGTCGGGTTCAGGCCGACCACTGCCCTGCCGGCTGGGGGCAACGTCACGCTCGTGGCGCCGGCGGGGACTTCCTTTGCCAGCGCGGCCGTCACGGTGGTCGACTCGTCCAACCCGTCGGCGTCGTCCACCATCCCAGCCTCTTCGGCCCATGCCTCCGCGGTCGCGGGGTCTTCGAGTGCCAACCAGTTCGCGGTGACGGTGCCCAAGGCTCTCGGCGCCGGTGACAACGTCTTCATCGAGGTGACCGGGGTGACCAACCCGCGGTCGGGCAGCTACGGCGGCTCGGCAGCCAACTTCTTGGTGTCGACGAGCGCGGACACAGTGCCGGCGACCGTGCCGTCGTACACGATCACGTCCGGCCCGGCGCCCCAGCGAGCGAGCATCGAGCTGAGCTCGACAGTGCCAGGAGCGGCAGCTACGTACACGATCGGTGACCTGCAAACGAGCACCACCCTCGCGGCCGGCCACGACACGATCAATCTCGTCGCCCCGGCCGGGACGGTCTTCCCGGTAGCCTTTGCCGACTACACGGTGGTAGACCTCACCAATAGCGCCCTCTCTGCCCACCCCAGCTCTCTCGTGGGCGGGGGTAGTAACTCCGTCACCTTGACGGTAGGCACCACGGTGCCGGCAGGGAACTACCTAGACGTGGTGGCGACCGGCGTCAAGAACCCCGCCGCCGGCGTTTACCAGACGACGCTCTCAGGCAACATCAAGGCGTCCGTAGCACCCCGCACTAGCGCGCCCCCGCCAACCGCGCCCAAGCGCGTGAGCCCGCAATCCACGACGACGACGGTGTCGTCATCGGCCAACCCGGCCCACATCGGCCAAACGCTAACCTACACAGCCACCATTTCGCCGGCGCCCACGGGTGGCTCGGTCGTCTTCGTCGAAGGCAAGCACCCGATCGCCGGCTGTTCCGGCCAACCAGTCAGCTCGGGGCATGCCTACTGCCGGGTCAAGTACTGGAAGGGCGGCAAGCACCTCGTGCGCGCCGTCTACTCAGGGACAAACGGCTTTAAACGATCAACCTCGTCGCGGGGCTTCGTCGAGGCCGTCGCCTTCCCGCCCACCGGCTATTGGCTCCTCACCCACAACGGGGCTGTCTTCGGGCGGGGCGGCGCGTCGAGCTTCGGCAGCGCTTACTTCTCGCCGGCAGCCGGTCACGTCGTGGACATGGCCGGCACGCCCAACGGCCAGGGCTACTGGGTCGTGACGTCGGGCGGCTACGTGAGGGCCTTCGGGGACGCCAAGTCCTACGGGGACCCACCAGCGATCGGCGTGCACCCCCACGACATAACCGCCATTGCGCCGACCCTCGACGGGCACGGCTACTGGCTGATCGGCAAGGACGGAGGGATGTTCAGCTTCGGCGACGCCCGCTTCCACGGCTCGATACCCGGACTGCACCTTCACGTGCACGACGTGGTTGGCATGGTGGCCTCCGCCAACGGGAGCGGGTACCTGCTCGTCGGTGCCGACGGTGGCGTGTTCACCTTTGGCTCGGCGCACTTTTACGGCTCCCTACCCGGCATCGGTAAGCACGTGCACGACATCCAGGCCATCCTGCCCTCTTCGACCGGCAGGGGCTACGTGCTAGTAGGAGCCGATGGCGGGGCCTTCATATTCGGCCATGGGGTGCACTTCTTGGGCTCGCTCCCCGGAGAAGGTATCCATGTCCATGACATCGTGGGGATCGGGCTCACCCCCAACGACGGCGGCTACTTCATGGCAGCCAGCTCCGGGCAGGTGTACGGCTTCGGCAACGCGCACCCCTACCCCAAGCCCGCGGGCCTCTCTGCCAACCTGCCGGTTGTCGCCATCGCCAGCACCTGAACCCGCCAGCACCTGAACCCGCCAGCACCCGAATCGCCAGCACCTGAGTTGAAGCTCTTGCAGGCCGGCGCCCCGGGGAACGGGTGTCCCTTCGTGGACCGCCCTCGCCCGGCAGGCGCCGGCCAGGCATTTAGCCCGTTTTGACCGTAATTGCCCCGAAGACGGCCCCGAAAACCCGTCGCCGGCTAAGTGGGTGAGACGGCCCTCCTGTCTACGACATGAGCGACGCTGGCAAAGTTGCAACGCCTGCTCGCCGGCCCGCTACGTTAGTGGCAAATCCCGATCACACGGGCCGGCCAAGTCCTAGACAAGATAGCCCACCTGCCTGGGCTGCCCTCAAGTCCCACCAGGGCGGGCCTGGGCCCCGACCGTAGAGGAGGAGCCTGTTGGCCATCGCCGACAAGACCACCGTTCAATTAGAGCGGCCTAGCGTTGGGCCTCGCAGCGCCGGTGGCCTCATCGAGGCCCGGGGCATCGAGCACGTACCTGACCAAGAGCGCTGGGGCAGCCCGGCCCGCCTGTTTGGCATGTGGGCGGGCACTTGTTGGAACGTCGAGTTCGTCGTCTATGGCACCCTCGCCGTTGCTATCTTCGGCCTGTCCTTTGCCCAAGCTCTCGCCATCATCCTGGTCGGTAACTGCTTCTACGTCCTTACCGGGTTGGCCAGCCTGCCAGGCGCCCAAGCCGGTACGACCGCTTTTGGCGTCTCGCGCGCTGCCTTTGGCCCCCGGGGCAACCGAGCCCCGTCGTTTTTCAATTGGGTGACCCAGGTCGGCTTCGAGATCGAGGGCATTGCCCTCATCGTTCTCGTGGCGATGGCCATGTTGGCCAAAGGGGGCGTCCAGGCCGGCACAGTCCTCAAGGGGGTGCTCGTAGTTGCCGCCGTCGCCGTCCAAGCGTTGCTCCCTCTGGTTGGGCACCGGGCGATGTTGAAGGTGCTCCACTGGCTCGCCTACCCCTTCGTCGTGCTGTTCGTGATCATGGCAGCCATCACCGCCGGGAAGGTGGACCTGCACGCCGCCCCCCATGGCGCCGGCTGGGGCAGCCTCATGGTCTTCTTGGCCCTGGTCATCTCGGTCGGTGGCCTCGGCTGGACAGAAAACGCGAGCGACTATTCCCGCTACCTGCCAGCCAGCACGAGCAGGAAGCGCATCGTGGCTGCGGTGGCGTTTGGTGCCGCCATCCCTTCAGCCCTTCTCGAAGTGCTCGGTGCAGCCGTCGCTACCGCTGTCTCCCCGGCTCACGCCGGCGGCCTCGCCTCGGTGACCGGCCTCGTCGCCGTCTTCCCTGCCTGGTTTATCTGGCCGTACTTCGTGATGGCCATCTTGCAGCTCTTCGCCATCAACTCGGTCGACTTGTACAGTTCGGGTGTCACCCTCCAGAGCCTCTGGTCCCGGCTCCGTCGCTGGCATTGCGTCTTGATCGACACGGCGGTGTCCGGGGGCTTCGCGGCCTACGCGGTCTTCTCGGGGCGGTTTTCCCAGCTGCTCGCTGACTTCATCCTGTTCATCATCGTCTGGCTGGCACCCTGGTTCGCCATTTACTTCATCGACTACCTGTTGCGGGGCCGCCGTTACGATCCCGCCGCCCTTATGGACGAGAGGGGCGGCCTTTACTTCCGCCGCTCTGGCGTCCACTGGCCGGCCATGGTGGCCCAGGCAATAGGCATGCTCGCCGCCATGGCTTGGCTGAACGCCTACAGCCCGTACGTCTCGTGGCTCTCCTCCCACGTCGACGGTTCGGACTTCAGCGTGTTCATGGGGCTCATCTTCGGCGGCGGCACCTATTTCCTGCTGGCGCGCAAGGGCATCCGCCAAGAGCCCGCATTCCGCCCGCTGCCCGCCCATTGACCCGGCCTGGTCTTCTGCAGCTGTGCCGGTTATCAAGTCAAGTCAGGCCATAGCCCGCACGCAACGTTCGGATCTGTCCACCGTACGCTGGCACCCATGCGATACGTAGACGTAGGCGGGGCCCGCGTCTCGGTGATCGGCCTCGGGGCCTGGCAGTTCGGCTCACGCGAGTGGGGCTACGGCGACGCGTACGCCCAAGGCGAGGCTGCCCGCATCCTCCAACGCGCCCTCGACCTCGGCGTAAACCTCATAGACACGGCCGAGATGTACGCCTTCGGCCGCTCCGAGCGCATTGTCGGGCGGGCCATCGCCGGCCGTCGGGACGAGGTCTTCCTTGCCACCAAGCTCTTCCCGGTGCTCCCGTTAGCGCCCATTGTCGAGTGGCGCGGCAGGTCCAGCGCCGGCCGGCTCGGGACCGGGACGATCGACCTTTACCAACTCCACCAACCCAACCCCCTCATCCCCCTCGCCACCCAGATGGACGGGATGCGCCGCTTGGTGGCTGCAGGCATCGTGCGCCACGTCGGGGTAAGCAACTTCTCCCTCGCCCGCTGGCAGGCGGCCGAGGCCGCCTACGCCGGCCCGGTACTTTCCAACCAGGTCCGCTTCTCCCTGGTTGACCGTCGGCCCCTCCAGGACCTCGTTTCTTGGGCCGCCGGCCACGGCCGGCTCATGATCGCCTACAGCCCTCTCGGCCAGGGCCTCCTCTCGGGCCGCTATGACGCCACCAACGCGCCACGCCGGGGGGTACGGGCCATGAACCCGCTCTTTTTACCCGAGAACCTGGCCCGTGCCCAGGAGGTCCTCGGCGCCTTGCGGGACATCGCGAGGGCCCACGATGCCACGCCTGCACAGGTGGCACTGGCATGGGTCACCCGGTGGCCCCACGTCGTCGCCATCCCGGGTGCCAGTAGCGTCGAGCAAGTACAACAAAACGCTGCTGCCGCCGACCTCGAACTCTCAGACGACGAGCACACCCGCCTGACGGCCGAGGCGGAGCATTTTCGTCCCATCCAGGGCCGGGCCGCGCTCGCAGAGCTGCTCCGACGGCGTTTCAGGTCCTGAACCGGGACCCATGCAGCTGGGCTGTATGACGAGATAGGCTGTTCTGTACGACAGTAATGCTCAGCTTTCGGGCGGACGAGGCCGACGCTGTTGAAGCGGACCGTTGGGCGAAGGCTCTCGGCGTAGAACGCTCAGAGTTGCTTCGCGACGCCCTCAGGCACCACCTTGCCCGCTTGCGTGGCGAAGCTGATGCGGAGGCTTATTCGGTCCAGCCGTTCACAGTTGGTGAGACGGGCCTCGACGGCGCCGACGACTGGGGCCCGGCCGAGGACTGGTCCGACTGGCTCGTGCCTGGAGCGGGCCACGACCGTGCAAAGGGGTGAGATCTGGTTTGCCGCCGTCCCCGCTGGCGGCGACAGGCCTGTCCTAGTGCTCACACGTGACCCACTGGCCGACCGCATCGACAGGGTGGTCGTGGCGGCCCTCACCCGTACACGCCGAGGGGTTATCTCCGAACTGGCTCTAACGGTTGCCGAAGACAACGTTCCCTCGGACTGCCTGGTCTCCTTCGACAACTTGCACACTCTTCCCCGGTCCTCGTTCCGGAGAAGGGTGGCTTCCCTCTCGCCGGCCCGGATGGGACGGGCCTGCTATGTCCTGCGTGGCGCCCTCGGCTGCTAGCCGCTCCTTGGGCCCCAGTACACTTCCGCCGTGCGCCACGTAGCGGTCGTGACGGGGGCGAACCATGGCATCGGCGCTGCGACGGCCAAGCGGCTCGCTGCCAGTGGGGCCTCGGTAGTGGTGACAAGCTGGCGAGTTCCGGTGGACGACAACACTGGCACGCCCCCGCAGTACAACCTCAACCGGATGCGCCCGGCCGGCGAGACCGTGGACGAGATCAGCGCCCAGGGAGGCGCCGCGGCCGCGATCGAAGCCGACCTCTCGTGGCCAGGAGCGCCGGCCCAGATTTTCGATTTTGCCGAAGCAACCTTCGGCCCGGTCGACATATTGGTGAACAATGCCACTGGGTGGGCCGCCGGCGACTCTTTTGTGCCTGGGCCGCTCGACGGCGCGGGCCGCACCACGGCGCCCGTCACCGCGGACCTCTTCGACCGGACCTTCGCCATCGACGCCAGGGCCTCGGCTCTCCTCATGGCCCAGTTCAGCCGCCGGTTCCTCGCCCGGGGCGGGGACTGGGGGAGGATAGTGTCGCTCACCTCGGGCGGCCCTCAGGGCTTCCCCGGCGAGGTCACCTACGGCGCAGCCAAGGCAGCCCTGGAGAACTACACCATGTCGGCCGCCACCGAGCTTGGCAAGTACGGCGTCACGGCCAACGTCGTGCGCCCACCGGTGACCGACACCGGGTGGGTGAACGACCAGGTGCGGGCGTTCGTAACTTCCGACCCCCAGCTCGTCCACGTGGCCGACCCAGATGACGTCGCAAAGGTGGTCGCCTGGCTTTGCTCCGACCAAGCCGGGCTCGTAACCGCCAGCAGGGTCGAGCTCAGCTGAACCACGAAGGCATTCCAAGGCATTCCCCATTGGTAGGCGACTGCAGCGCTAACGAGAGGTGCTACCCGGGCTATTGCGTTCTCTGCCGTCACCTCCCGGACAGGCGATTTCCGCTAACCTCCGCTGGGTGCACGGATTGCCGCCCCGGCGCAGTGCCCACCCCCGTCCCAGGTCCCGAGGCTGAGCCTTGGAACCGCTGCCCGAGGACTGGGGCCGAGCTGCGGTCGTCGTGGCCCACCCCGACGACGTCGAGTACGGGATGGCGAGCGCGGTCGCCCGTTTCACCCGGCACGGCAAGGAGATCTCCTACGTGCTGGCAACAAAAGGCGAGGCGGGGATCGACGCTTTGGCCCCGGCAGAGTGCGGCCCCCTCCGTGAAGAGGAGCAGCGCCGGAGCGCGTCCGTGGTGGGCGTCACGCACGTGGAGTACCTGGGGCACCGGGACGGGGCCGTCGAGTACGGGATCGACTTGAGACGGGACATCGCTCTCGCCTTTCGCCGGCTGCGACCCGATGGCTACGGCGGTATGGCGGCAGGTTGTGAGTACGCCGTGCTGTTCCGGCGCTTCTGAGCTAAACCAGAGCTAAACCAGAGCTAAACCAGAGCTAAACCAGAGCCTCTGGCGAGCGGGCAAGACTGAGCCGCCCCAGCCCCTCTACTATTTAGAGCACGATCCGCAACGGGTCCTCGAGCAGGTTGCGAAGTTCGGAAAGAAAACGCGCCGCCGTCGCGCC
>DAHWQF010000249.1 GCA_027334785.1 Acidimicrobiaceae bacterium | reverse complement strand
CAGCACGCCGCTTTGCGCGAGGGCTTCGCGCACGTGCGGTTCCACTGTGCCGAGGTCCTCGCCCACCACGATCGCCCCCGCGCGCCTGGCTTCGAGCCGGAGCAGGCCAAGCGTCTCCTGCCAGACCGAGCGTACGTAGGCCCCCTCCGAAGGTGGCCGGCCGACGGGCACCCAGAACAGCCTGAAAAGGCCCATTACGTGGTCGACCCGGAGGCCGTTGGCCCCCCGCATGGCCGCCCGCAAGGTTTCTATGTACGGCTCGTAGCCAAGCGAGCGCAACTTCCAGGGGTCCCAAGGCGGCAGCCCCCATTCCTGGCCCTCGGCGTTGAAATCGTCTGGCGGCGCCCCGGCGCGCATCCCGAGCGCGAAGGCGTCCTGCCACAGCCAGGCGTCGGCACCGCCGCCGTCGACGCCCACCGCCAGGTCGAAGACGAGGCCGGCGCCTCGTGCCCCCGCGGCCTTTAGCTGCTCGTCGCATGTCCACTGGAGCCAGGCGTGGTAGCGCTTGCGGGCCCGGCCTTTTGTACTTTCCGCCATCTTGGCGACTTCGGGGCTACCAGGCCGGCGGAACGGTTCTGGCCACTGCTGCCATGGGAGCCCATAGAGCTCGGCGAGGGCACAAAAACTCGTGTAGCCGTCCAGCGTCGCGCCCCGCTCGGCCACATAGCCCTCGAAGCAGGGGTTTCCGCCGGCCTGCTCGAAGAGGGCAAAAAGTGCTTCCAATGCTGGCGACTTGCAGGCCCAGACGCGGGTGCGGTCGATCAGGCGCTCGGCATTGAGCGCAGTGGCTTCTTGAGCCAGCGCCAGCAGTTGTGGGAGCTCGGAAGCGCCTGGGACATCGGGCACGCTTATATAAAGCGGGTTCAAAAAGCAGCGGGAGCTCGGGAAATAAGGGCTGTTTTCCGGGACCGGCCCCGGCGCCGGCGCATGGAGGGGGTTTAGCAGGAGGAAGTCCGCTCCATTGCCCGCCGCCCACTCGGCCAGCGCGCCTAGATCGGCGAAGTCGCCGATCCCCCAGCTCCGGGAGGAACGCGCGGCGTACAGCTGCACCGACCACCCCCAAGAAGGCTCGGCGGGTGGGGCCGGGCAGGAAGGCGGACAGATGGCGACGAGGAGGCTCTCATGCCGACCCTCCTCTCCTGCCGGGTAGAGCCGGTGGTAGCCGAGCGGGAGCTTCTCGGGCCGCTGGCCGGCCTCCAGGGCCGGCAATGGGACGACGTTCCCGTCCTCCAGCACCAGTGTCCCGGCTGGGAGCTCGGGCCAGGGACCACCTTCGCCCAGGACCACGATGGGCGCGGCGGGAGGTCCGAGCGGGGCCAGGTCCGCTCCCATGGTGGCCAGCACGGCTCCCAGGGTCTCGCCCGGCACTTGCCGCCACTGCCCCGTGGTGTCCCAATAACCGGGCTCGACGCCCCAGGCCGATAAATGACCCGCGCTGAGCGATCCGTTGGACATCCCGGTCGCTGGAGCCTCGCTCATGCCCACATAGGCATCTTTTCATGCCCGGCCCGGCCCAGGCGTACTGCGCGCCCGAGGGGCTCGCCGCGTACGCTGGCCGGGTGGCCGCCACCGCAACCTGGCCTCGCTTGCCGGCGGCTGCCTTGCCGGCGCCCCCCTTGCCGGCGCCCCCCTTGCCGGCGCCTGCCTTGCCTGGTGTCGGGCTGGAGCCTTCTCCCGGGATGGCGCCGGATGGGGGCGCCATCCCCTCCTCACGTGCCGCAGCGGATCGTGGCCATGCTCCCTCCCCGCGTGCTGCGCCGGCCGTGGCCATAGGGGAGTGCAGGGTGCTCGCCGGGGCGAGCTCGTGGTCGGACCGTTCGCTTGTACAAGACGGTGGCTTCTACCCCTCACGAAGGCAGAGCGCGGGCGAGCGCCTCCGCTACTACGCGACCCAGTTGCCCTTGGCAGAAGCCGCTACTACTTACCGCTTCCCTCCCACACCCCAACTGTCCAGGCGCTGGGCAGACGCCCTCCCGCCCGGCTTCACCCTCGACTTGCGTGCTTGGTCGCTGCTCTCGGGTGCTCCCACGTGGCCCGAGTCCCTGTGGTCCGACCTTCAGGGCCACGTCCGGCCGTCGCGGCGCGACGGCGCCAAGCTGTACCGGGACCGCCTGCCCCCCGAAGTGGTCGACCAGTGCTGGGAGCGATTCTGCCACGCGATCTCCCCGCTGTCTGAAGCAGGGGTGCTGGGCGCCGTCGTCTTCCGTTACCCGCCCTGGTTTGGCCCGCGGCTGTCCGCTTGGGAGGAGCTGGCCGCTTTACCGGCTCGCATGGCCGGCTTCCAGGTCGCGGTCGAGTTCACCTGCACCAGGTGGTTCGAGGGAGACGTTTGTGAGCAGACCCTGGGCTTTCTCGAAGAGCTGGGGATAGCTTTTGTCTGCCGCGACGAGGTCCCAGGCACCCGCCCGGTGGTAGCCGCCACCCAAGACCTGGCCCTGGTGCGCTTCCCCGGCAGGGCGTTTGGGCCGGGGCCCTGGAGGTACCGCTACAGCCAGGACGAGCTGGCGTCCTGGGTGCCAGCTGTGCGAGACCTCGCGTCTGGCGCAAAAGAACTGCACCTCATCATGGACAACTGCTGGCGGACCGATGCCGTCGACAACGCAGCCAGCCTGCTCGAACTGCTCGGTTAGAGGACCTTTCACGACCGTGGGCCCTGTCTGGGTAGTGGCTGGCGACGGGACCCGGTTGGCCTGCTGGGACCTTTCTCGTGAGCGCTCGCGACAGGGCCCTGTGGTCGTGCTGACCCATGGTTCAGGCCTGAACGGCTGCAGCTGGGCGCCCGTGGGCGAGCACCTCTCACGGGGCGGCTTTCGCCCCATCGCGCTCGACTTCCGGGGCCACGGGGCTTCGGAGCGCTCTCCGGGCGGCAACTACGACTGGGAGCTGTTCGCGAGCGATGTCCTGGCCGTGGTCGACCAGCTCGGGCTCGCCGGCGGACGCGTGCTCGCTGCAGGCCACTCGGCGGGGGCGGCGGCGCTCTTGCTCGCGGAGGCCCGCCGGCCCGGGACGTTCGCCTCCTTGTGGGCCTGGGAACCGATCATGGGCGTCCCCCCGGGCCAGGTCCGCGAGGAGCGCAGTTCCGAGCTCGCCAGCCAGGCTCGCCGGCGCAGGTCGCACTTTGGCTCGCTCGATGAGGCGCGTTCTCACTACGCGGGCAGAGGCATCTTCGCCGACTTTGACCCCGCCGCCTTCGAGGCGTTCCTTGGGGCCGCGCTGGTCCCGGCGGCAGGAACGGCTGGCCGGGGTGACGGTGCCGGGAGCTCGCCTTCGGGCTACGTCCTCGCCTGCGACCCCGAGGACGAGGCGCGCATTTACGAAGCCAGCGGCACTCACAACGCCTGGGGCGCCCTCGGGGATGTGGGCTGCCCCGTGAGGGTGCTGGGAGGGGCGCTCAGCCCCGCCGTGCCGCCGGGCGACGTGAAGGCGATCGCAGTACAGCTCCCGGCCGGCCAGGCCGCGATCGTTCCTGGCCTCGGGCACTTCGGACCTTTCCAGGCGCCGGCAGAGATCGCCCGCGACATCCTGGGCTGGGTGCAGGCCACCTCCGCCTAGGTGCGGCTCGCCCCAGGTGTTCGGGGGTGCCCGGACGGGACCTCAGGCAGGGGCCCGGCGGTAGGGGCGCTGGGTTGGGGCCGGCGGTCAAGGGCCGGGACCAGGGCACTAGTTCGGCGGCAGCGGTCAGGGGCCGGCGGCCAGGGCACTGGCTTGGCCCGGGTCCGCCTCACGGTCGTACCCGGTCGTTAGCCTCTTGGCAATGGGCTTAGCGATTCCGGGCTCGCTCACCCCCTCCAAGGTGGCGGCGTTCAAGGACTGCGCGCTGGCCTTCCGCTTCTCGGTCATCGACCGCCTGCCGGAGCCACCGAGCACCCAGGCCTTCAAGGGCACCGTCGTCCATCGCGCCCTCGAGCTGTTGATGTGGGAGCAGCCGCAGGGCCGGCGCACCCTCGCGGCCGCGCTCGCCAACCTGGACCGCGCCTTCGCGGAACTGGTGACCGGGCCCGAGGGGAGCGCGCTCGGCCTCGAGGGCGACGCGGAGTTCATCGAGGACGCGTACGAGCTAGTGCGCAACTACTTCGTGCTTGAGGACCCTGACTCTGTGCGGGTGATCGGGACCGAGCTGCTCATGCAGGCAGACATCGGCTTCCGCCCGGGCCTGCGGGACGGCTCCGACCAAGGCACGAGGCCCCCGCCTGAAGCGACGTTGCGGCTCCGGGGCATCATTGACCGCTTGGAGCTCGATGACGACGGGGAGCTCGTGGTGACGGACTACAAGACCGGGCGCGCCCCTGGCGAAGCGCAGGAACAAGCCCGGCTCGGGGGCGTCCATTTCTATGCCTTCTTGTGCGACAAGGTGCTCGGCCGGCGGCCGGTCCGTGTGCAGCTCCTCCACCTGCGCGAACCCACTGCGATCGGTGCGGTGCCCTCCGACCAGTCGATTGCCGGCCTAGAGCTGCAGGCGACGGCGATCTGGGACGCGATCCGCAGGGCTTGCTATTTTGAGGACTTCCGCCCTAAGCCCGGCCCGGTGTGCGACCGCTGCGGCTTCCACGCCTACTGCCCAGCGGTGGGCGGCAACATCTCCTTGGTGCCAGCGGCCCAAGCGGCCGCGCAAGGCCCGTTCGCCTGCGGGCCGAGCGAGGCCGTTCCGCTCGATGTTCGAGCTCCCCGTCTGCCCCTGGTTGCCGCCTGGTGACCGTTGCCGCCTGGTGACCGGGCCGGAGAGCAGGGTGAGCGCGACGCCTGCGGCCAAGGAGGCCACAGCCCAACATGAGACGCTCTTTGGGCGCTTCGACCGGCGGGTGGACGGGTTCTTCGAGGCTCATCTCCGTGGCCGGGCAGGTGCTGACGTAGTCATGTACGGCGCCAGCGCGCTCGGAGAGCACAGCTTCTTGTGGTTGGTCCTGGCAGGGGCCAAAGGATGGCGCGCCGGCACCGGGTGGGCTGGCCTGGCTCGGGCCTCGGCTGTCCTTGCCGCCGAGTCGTTGCTGGTCAACGGCATTATTAAGTCCTTTTTCCGCCGCCAGCGGCCCCAACATGAAGGCCCGCGCCCGCTGCCTCTGCGCACCCCGAGGAGCAGCAGCTTCCCGAGCGGTCACGCCAGCGCGGCGTTCTTCTCCGCAGCCTTGCTTCGCGGGTCGGGGAAAGGGTGGCCGCTCTACTACCTCCTGGCGGCGCTGGTCAGCGCAAGCCGTGTGCACGTACGGATCCACCACGCCTCCGACGTCTTGGCAGGGGCAGCGTTGGGGGCCGCGCTGGGCGAACTCGCCAGGCGTCGCGTCTCCTTGGCGCCTCCTCCTTGCGGAACAAGCGTGCGTGCCAGCGCGTTGTAATAGGACCATGGGAGCTTCTTTCGAACTGACCTGGGATTACCTTTGCCCCTTTGCCCGAAACGCCCATGAGCACGTAGCGCTGGCGTTGCAGGCCGGCGCCGGCTGGGAGCCTCGCTTCCGTTATTTTTCGCTGGCCCAGTCGCACCTGGGAGAGGCGGACACGCCGGTGTGGGAGGACCCGTCGGGCCACCCAGGCGTCCTGGCCGGCCTGGCTGGGATAGTGGTGCG
>DAHWQF010000248.1 GCA_027334785.1 Acidimicrobiaceae bacterium | reverse complement strand
ATCGGCGCCGCGGTCGAGATTGCTGCCGAGCCGCTGCTGGGCACGTTGCGACCCGCCCCTCTCAGCGAAGCGGCGGTCGGCAAGCTTGTGGCCTCTGGCCTCGGGCGCACACCCGAACCAGCGTTTGCCGCGGCCTGCCGGGAGGCCACCGGTGGAACCCCCTTTCTTGTGCACGAGCTCCTGGTTGCCCTTGGAGCTCAGTTCATCGAGCCCACAGCGCAAAACGCCGCACTGGTAGGGCGTCTTGGGCCCCTGTCTGTGGCCCGCGAGGCCCTCCGGCCTGCAGCCGGTCCAGCCGGCGCCGTCCGCTTGGCGCGAGCAGTGGCGGTGCTCGGCCGGCAGGCAGCGCTGCCACTGGCGGCCCGCCTCGCCGGCCTCGATGCGGCCGCGGCCCTCCACGCTCTGGATGACCTGGTGGCTGGTCACGTCCTCAAGTTCCACCCACGGCTCGACTTTGTCCACCCGATCGTCGGGGCGGCCGTTTACGGGGGGATCCCGCCAGGGGAGCGCTCGTCGCTACACCGAAAGGCGGCCGACCTGCTCTCGGAAGAAGGCTCGGACATTGATGTCGTGGCAGCTCAACTGCTCGCGAGCGGCCCGACCGGGTCAGCTCGTGTCGTGAGCAAGCTCCGCGAGGCTGCGGCTTTGGCCTCGGCTCGCGGCGCCCCCGAAGACGCCGTCGCGTACCTCAGACGTGCCCTCGAAGAACGTGGCGACAACGAGCACCGCGGCGCACTTTTGTTCGAGCTCGGTAAGGCTGAGCGCCTGGCCGGCCAGCCCTCGGCTGTTGAGCACTTTGGTGAGGCGCGCCGGTTGGCCACTGAACCGGTGCTCCGCAACCAGGCTGCATTCGAGCTGGCGGGCCTTCTTGCCATGTCTGGGGAGTGGGAGGCGCCCATCGCTATCGCGGAGGAGGCGGTCGTCGACCTGGGGGGACGTGCTCGCGATCTTTCGGAAAGGCTCGAGCGCCTGCTCGCCGGTTGCAGCGCGTACGACCCCAGGCTGGTCGGAGAGTTCGACCGCCGCCTGCCCAAGCTACGCGAGCTGGCTCGGCACAACAGCCAGCCGGCGCGCGCCATCGCCTTGTTGCTGGCCAATATCCAAGTGCTCCGCCACGGGCGGGGGCCCGGCGATGCCGCCCGGCTCGGGCGGGCCTGGTCGGTGGACGAACTAGTCGCGGCAGGCATGGAGGAGTGGGGGGTCTCACAAGGCTTGGCGGCACTCGTCTTCAGCGAGGGGCTGCCACAGGCGGGAGAGGTAACCGAAGCGCTCCTGGCTTCGGCGCAGTCTAGGGGTTCGCTGTTCGCAGTTTTCAGTGGGCTCGGCTACCGCGGGCTCATCCAAGCGAGGCTCGGCAACCTCGCAGCCGCCGAAGAGGAGATCCGCTCAGCGCTAGAGCCGGCGCGAGAACGAGGCTTTGCCTTTGCCGTGCCGTCCCTCCTCTGGTTCGCGGCCGACGTCGTGGTAGAGCGCCCCGAGGCAGCCGACTTCGCGGCCTTGGCCGAGCAGTTCGAGCTCGGCCCGATGGCCGCAGTGGCGAGCGGAGCATTGCTTTTCGACATGAGAGGACGTGCCCGCCACGCGGCTGGCAACACCCGCGCCGGCGTCGAGGACTTGCGCCGGGCCGGAGAAATCTTCTCCGCTCTCGGGTTTTCCAACCCCAACCCGAGCAACTGGCGCTCAGCGCTCGCCGTCATGACAAGGGACGACCGGCCCGACGAGGCCCGCCGGCTGGCCAACGAGGAACTGGAGGACGCCTGCCGGGTCGGCCTCCCCCGGGGGATCGGGACAGCCCTACGCGCGCTTGGGCTCATAGAAGGGGGCACTGCCGGCCTTTACCGCCTTGAAGAGGCGGTAAAGGCCCTCGAGGGTAGCCCGGCCCGCCTCGAGCATGCCCGCGCGCTCGTAGATTTGGGAGCAGCCTTGCGCCGTTGCGGCGAAAGGGCGGCCGCCCGGAAGCCTCTCCTAGCCGGGCTCGACCTTGCCGTACAAGCCGGCGCCACCCGCTTGGTCGAGAGGGCCAAGGAGGAGTTGGCGGCCACGGGAGCCCGTCCGCGCCGCTTGCGTGCTAGCGGACCAGCTTCGCTCACTCCGAGCGAGATGCGTGTCGCCCGCCTCGCGGCCGACGGGCGTACTAATTTTGAGATCGCCCAAGCCCTTTTTGTCACCCCGAAGACGGTGGACACGCACCTCTCCCACGCGTACGCGAAGCTCGGGATCTCCTCCCGCCAAGCGCTGGGCCCCATCCTGGCCGGCGAGCCTCGATCAGCTTCGGCCACGACCTAGACGGGTACTTGTCGCAAAAATGTCGACCGGGTGCGCCATGGCACCCGACACCAGAGAACGCCCCCGCGCGCGTTGTAAGGCCGACGGGTCCCTTTAGTTTTAGGAGATCGGCAGGGTATCGAGGTAGCTGACGCGCTTGCCGAGCTGGACGGCGAGCGCGCCCAAGGTGTCTAGGGGGATGAGCTCTGCCTCCTGGACGCGGACCCGCATAGGCTGGCTACCTCGTGGTGCGGGCAACTTTAACGTCCCTTGCCACAACAGGTTCGCACCGACTGCCTGGGCAATGAGCGGCGACCCCGAGGTGACGTCGGGGTTGGCGAGTTCCCATTGCAGGTCGGGGTCGTCCACACCGACCCGTTGCACCTCGACGAAGGCCCGCATCGAAAGCGGGGGCGTCTGAGAGTACTGGACGCCCGGCCCGCTCACCGTCACCGTCACCACATCGGGGGACGGGTAGCTGAGGGCAGCGGCACGGTCGGGGGCGAGCTGCGCGAAATCGGTCTGCACTACCGGGGAAACCTCGGCTCTGACGAGCGACGCCGGCTGGTAGCGCGCCAGCCCCAAGCGCACGAAGGGCCAGTAACTTGGCGGCAGATCTATATGTACGTCGGCGAACCAGAGGCCGCGGGCCGGGTCGAAGGAGACTTCGTGACCCGCGACGTCGGCCATCCCTTTGCGGCTGTAGTGCTGTTCGGCGAGCATGACCCCTGACGCCCTGGCCACGGCTAGGGGGAACTGGCCCAACCCGAGCCGGGCACCAACGCGACCTGCCACCCACACGGGGTCAGCGCCCGCGCGGCTGAACAGAGGCTGGAGCTGCGTCTCGATGCTCACGTCGAGATGGGTCTGCAGGACAACCCCGAGCAGCTCGCCCTCTCCTGAGGACCACCAGGGCCGGCCCAGGTAAACCCGCAACACCCCGCCCGACCGCCGGCTGAAGGGGTTGCCGGCGGAGTCGGTACCTGACGTCCAACCGAATGCCGGCAGCATGTAGCGGACGTCTGGCGTTGCAGGGCGAGCCGAGCTCGGGACGGAGACGCGGTAGCCTTTGGAGGTCGCCGGCGGCACCGGGTGCTCGAGGCTTGTACGTGTGACCGGCGGGGGCACGTACCGCACTTTTACCCTGGCGCCGTCTGGTATCGAGCTTCCCGGCAACCGGGCGATCGTCCCCTTGGAGCCGTCCTCGGTGTAGTCGGTACCGGCGTGGTAGACGACCTCGGCCTCGCCCGCCTGGCCGCCTTTGAAAATGACGCCGTTTTCGGCCCGGGTTCCCGTTACTGTAGTGGCACCTTGCGCGAAGCCCGCGGGGCTCACCTGCGCCGGCACGACGCCTGCCAACACCACATCTTTCGACTCTGTGAAGTACTCGAGGAAGCGCGTGGTGGCCACCGCTTCATAGTGGACGACCCGGTGCTTGGTATCACCGAAGTCGTGGCGCATACTCGAGATCGCGGCCTCTACCAAGAAGGGGTTGTAGTCAAGCTCGAGCTCACCTACCCGCGAATGGCCACTGAGCTCCACGTTGCCGGCCGGGTTGGTGCCGTCGTCGAAAGGCTCGGTCCAGGAAGCCAACACGTCCAAGCGAGCGGTGCTCTTGTGGTCAACTGAGACGTGGGGGTCGCTCAAGCTGGCGTACGTGGTCTCGAGCTCGCGTTGGGCTCTCAGCTGGCCGAAGTGCGGGGCCAAGAGAGGTTGGCGCACTGCGTGGACCAACAGCACTTCCCTAAAGGGGGTGAACATCCAATGGTCGCCCCAGATGGCGAGCTCCCCTAGCGCGGCGCGCTCGCCCGGCGTTAAGGGGGAGGCAGAGAGCCATGACCACATCCCCATGAGAGAGAGGTCGACCGGGTGGAGGAAGCAGGAAAGCCGGACGGTGTGGACGGATGCCTTGGGCACGAAGGCCGAGAGCGCCCAGCCGTTGGCTGCGCTCGGCAGCTCTGGCGCCCCCGCGCCCGGCCGGAGGACCAGGCGGAAGGACCGGGCGACGGGCCAGTCCGAGGGTTTGGCAAAGAAGGGTACCTGGAGCGGCTTCGGGCCCGAGGGCCGCCCTGGCAGGCCGAGGAAGGCGGCGCCCCGCCCCAGTGGGTCGGGAAGGTAGGGGACGGGCAGCAGGTCGGTTGGGAAGTAGAACTGGCCCAGTGTCCCGGGGTCGGGCTTGCCGCCGGTCTCGGCCACGACCGTCGGGTCATTGAAGGTGGCACTGGCTCGCGCTGCGAGGACGGGGTACATGGAGGGGTCCGGTCGGCCATCGGGGCCGTCCACCAACCCGTGCGCTTCAGCGAGCTCCTCGGCAACCGGGGGAGGCACCACGTGGCGCTCGCAGGGCGAGATCGACGGGTCGGTATCGGGCACGTCGTAGTTGCTGCGCACGACCAGGAGCTCCAGGTGCTCGCCCGGGGTGCGGGGCGCCCTGAACAGTAGGAGCGGCGACGCGACCGGTTCGAACCGAAGGTAGGGCACGGGGGCCGTCGAGGTAAGAGGCGCCGGCGGGGCGCCCGAGCGGAAGTCGACGCTGTTGCCGGCCAAGTCCACGGCGCGGGCTTGAAAGCGGTACCTGTGCCCGAAGCGCAAGACAGGCAGCGTGCCCGGGGCTGCCGCGTAGCTGATGCTGACAGGGAAACCTGGCGCCAAAGAACTTTGCTCGTTGGTTGCCAGGCCGCTCGAAGAACTGCCCCCCAAGTGGGCACCGGGTCGTGGCGCCACGAGGCTCCAGCCAGACCACCGGAACAGGGTCTCCGGGACGTTCTGGTCGCCTGCGGGCGCCTGCGGCTGCTGGCCCTGAGGTGCCGAAGTGGTCCCGAGCTGCGACCACCCCTCGTCGCCGGCAGGGACGGGGACGACAATCGGGGGAGTACCCACCAAGTAGCCGCCCGTCGCCGGCGATACGACCCGGGCAGACAGCGTATGCCAGGACGACGTGCGGCTGTCCCAGACGTCGGCCCGGTAGCCTCGCGTCACGTCTTCGGCGTACAGGGTCGGGGGCAGGCCCGATTGGAGCTGGCTGTTGGTCTCGTTGGCCGATAGCAGTGACATCCCGAGCGCGTAGGCATTGCCGCTGCGCGCCACCGAAAGCCCGGCTGACCGCAGTGAGGGGAGCGAGTACGAAATGGGCGTGTCGGCCGCGCGGTGAGCCAGCGCATTGCGCAGGGCCGCTGCAAAATTGAGCACCTTCAGGGTGGCACCGTCGAGGTCCACCTCGACCCCGACAACCCCGCAGCCACGGTCGCCGTCGTCCGACCGTGGCTCGGCCGGGGAGGCACCGGCGGCAAGGGATGACCCGGGGGTGCCAGC
>DAHWQF010000247.1 GCA_027334785.1 Acidimicrobiaceae bacterium | reverse complement strand
CCCGCATCCGCCGGCGCAGCGCGTCGTCGAAGAAGTGGGCAGTTATGACCACCACCCTCGTCTGCTCCGAAGACCGTTGGCGCCTCAGTGCCTCGACCACGGCTACCCCGGGGAACTGGTCACCCTTGGCCCGGTCGTCTGCCGCGTCGATGACGGCGATGTCAGCCTCGTCCCATTCCTTGGACCAACGGGCGGCTTCTTCGTGGCTGACCGCCGCGACCACTTCGCCAACCTGAGGACCGACGAGCGCCTTCGGCGAAGGCGTCCCTCAGTACCTTTTCGTCGTCTTCGGCCAGCTCTTCACGGAGCGCCTCAGCCTCTTCCTGGTAGCCCGCAGGCAACAGCCCTGCCGAAGACCACGCCGCGGCCAGCCAGAGCGCCTCGCCGCCAAGGCGCAGCTTTGGGACCGGGCGCCTGGCGAGGCCCAGGCCCCGTCACTCCCAGGAGGAGGGCGCAGGCCGTCACGGCCACTTTCCATCGGCCCGCAAGGTCTGGCCAGCACAAGCCGGCCAGGATGACGGGTGCCACGGCATTGTCCATGAAGGGGAAATGCACCTGGCCGTCAGGGCCCAAATGGTCACGAACATGGCGCGTCACCGTCGCGCTGTGCCCAGTCGCGGTGAGGAACGCTAGGCACGCGAGCGGCCCATGCGGCAGGCCCTTCTGGCGGGTGCAGCACCAGTGTGCCCAGGCGGCCAAGGAAAGCTGGCCTGCTGTCCAGGGGAGGACCCGCGCTGGCGGGGAGCCGCCGTAGCGACGCGCCATGGTGGGCAGGGCCCACGCTGCCCCCATCGCGAGAGCGACAGGGAGGGGGTCGAGCGAAACGAAGTGCTCGGCGCGCTCGAGCGGCAAGGTCACCTCGAAGTCGCCGACCCTCAAGGCCCGCGCCTCCCGGCCGTCCTCCCGCTGGCGGGAGCGCGTGACGCGTACCTCCACGTCCCCTGCGATGCCCAAGCCGTCGAGGGCTTGAGCGAGGGCAGTAGCTTGAGCGGGCGAGAGCACCAGGGTGCCGTCCCCGGGCGGGAGGACGAAGTAGACGTCTTCGGAAAGGTCGTGGCCCTGGTTGTGCCCACGCTCCCAGAGCCAGAGCACATCGGCCAAGTAGAAGGCCTTCGCACGGGTCAGCCGAGCTATGTCGGCCTTCCACGCGGAGAGTGCCTTGAGCGCAGAGGCCCCGGCAGTGCCCCCGAGCAACCACCCGACCCGCCAGAGTTGGTCCATAACGCTGTCGGCGCCCATGGCAACGTCGTTCTGCCCTAAGAGCCGCGCGTGCTCGACCTGTGCAGACAGTTCCTCTTGATGGCGCCTTTTCGCCTGGCGCTGCAGCCAAGCTTCATAATTGGAGGCGCCCGCGCCGGCGAGGACGGCGAGCAATTGCCAGCCATGTACGGACCAGGACGGTAGCTCCCGCCCGGCCAGACGGGCGACCGACCTTGCCAGGGCGCCTTGCCCGGCTACCAGGCCCACGGCCCGCAGCCCGGTGCGCACGCCGGCTTCACCGGCCAGGGGCACCCCCACGAGAACCGGGAGGTCCTCGGGCACTCCTCCGGTCGCGGCCCAGGCAGCGGTCTCGACGAGGTCGCGGGCGACCCGCATAGCGTCTCGTGCGGTCCCCTTTCGCAGCCAAACGGTCTCGGCTAGATCTGAAAGAAGGCAGGCCGATAAGAGCACACGGAGAGCCGGCCGCGCCCGCAGCGCCGGTGCCATTGCGAACTGGGCGGAGCGCCGCGTAACCGCCTTTGCGGTAGGATACCGATCCCGCTGGGGAGCGCGGGCGGAGGGTTCGTCTCGGGTCCGCTCGGTGGCCGCCGCACCTGGTGACGGGGGCAAAAGTGGCTATAGGGGCACAGCGTGGGGACGCGCGTCCGACCAGGTGATAAGCGCGCCCCCTATCGGCCGGCCTCTCCGTGTTTGCCGGGCCCAGGTCGAGCAGTATGCAGCGCTGCTCGCCAAGGCTGACCAGCTCAGGCACGAGCAGAGCAGGTCGGCAACCCTGGACGACGCAACCACCTCGATCGCTTGAGAGGTCCACGACGTGCTGGCCCCACTCCCTCGGCGCGCCCTCCCTCCAGGTCCCAGCACATAATCCCGTCGTGCCATCAACCACTCCGGATCTCCTGCGACTCGCGGTACCTCGGCCGCCGCACGTGCGCCCCGTTCTGACTAGGCCCGTCTCCCTCTATCGCACCGGCGCGCCGGCCGGCGACTTGGGATGCCGCTCGAACTTGGTTGTTCAGTGCGGCTCCACATCTCACCTCAAGCGCTTAATAGTCCAGCCAGTTCGGGGCAGGCTACAGGTATGGTCCCGACCGAAGTTGCCTCCTTCGGTCGGGGCTGGCCCGTCGATTGGCGGAGGCGCTCGGTGGTGGTCTTGTCGGGGCCTATTTCGTCGGGTCGGTAGCTCTGGGCGGGTACGTCGCTGACGAGAGCGACATCGTCGGCGTGTCAGAGCACCAGGTCCCGGCGGGAGCGAAGCTCCTGGTCGCCGACGCGGTCCTGGGTTGCACGACGGATTGCCCAGCGCGGGGCCTGGAGTTCACCCTCTATCGACAAGAGATCGCTGGAGCCCCACCCAGAGGAGCCGACTTCGAGGTCAACGCCAACGGGGGCCCGCGGATGGCCCGGTCCGTTCATCTGGACCCGGGTGCCGAACCGGGGTTTTGGTACATCATTGACCGGGCCGTCGCACATCGTGCCGGCATCGCCATAGTTGGCCTCCCAGAGCGGCAGGTGTTCGCTGACGTCCCCTGAGACGCGTTGTTTGCCGCCATGAAGGACTCGATGCGCTGGCATCGCGACCACGAGGGGACGACGCTCTATTCGGTGCTCAACGGGAGCCGAGCTTGGCGCTTCGCGGCTGAGGACGCACTCGGTTCCAAGCTCGAGGGTGCAGCGTGGGCGAGACCGCGATGGGCCAACCCCGGGCTCATCGACTCTGCAGTTGCGCTGCGGCACGGGCAACATGCTGACCTCCCGGCACCTCAGGTCGACGAACTCCTCGAGTACGTCGAAGGCGTTCTTTCGAACGCCCTTGAGGAGCGGCGATGACGGAACCCCTCTGTCGAACCGCGCGGCGAGCTTTAGGTGAAGGGCCTGGGCTGCACGACGCGAACGCGGTTACCCGGCGATCCCGCAGCCAACCGGCACCATAACGACTTTTGGCGGCCTTGCGCCATTGCCAAAAGCTGCCTGTCCGAGCATTATGAGGACATGGTGCTCGAACATGCCCTGCTGGACCTCATCCCGGGCGAGGAGGCTGCCTTCGAGGGGGCCTTCGCGGAGGCGAAAGAGATCATAAGCGCAGCTGACGGTTTTCGGTCGCTACGGCCCACCCGCTGTGCGGAGTGCCGCCACAGGTACCTTCTCCTCGTCGAGTGGGACAGCGCCGAACACCATACGGTCGGGTTCCGTGTCTCGCCCGCGTACCAACAGTGGCGCAGGTTGCTGCACCACTTCTGCGAGCCGTTCCCAAAAGTCGAGCACTATGAGCCGGTGGCCGCGGTACCAGGGGCTTCCTGAGGTGGTTGTGAGGCCCTCCGTAAGCCCCACGCTTCGCTCCTGCACGGGTTAGCTCGCCAAATGCACAGCGTCATCCCGGCGGTCGTGCCTCTCCCCAAATGCTCGCCCAGCTCGCCGCCCGGGTGGTGCTCCCGCGAGTCGAGTCATCAGTGGAGCGCGGTGACGCGGTACAGCGCTACGCCATGCGAAGGTACCCGGGCCGTGATAATGCCCCCGATGCGAGCGGACCGGTGTGACCAGAGATTGTCCAGCTCGTAGGCACTACTATTTTTCAGGCGCACCTGCGAGACGGTAGTGGTGATCCTCTCAGGCCTGGAGCCCGTGTCGAAGAGGCCAACGACGACCCCCCCTTTGTCCTTCTTTGCAAAGATCTGCCAATTTGGACCTTCAGCAATCCTCGACGCATCGACAGCGTCCTGGTCAACCGATATGACGGCCGTGTTCTTGAGCAGGGCCAGGTCTATACGGTCCAAGTGGGTCAAGTCGGTGCCGAGGATGAGGGGCGAGGATGCCAACGACCACAAGCTAAGCTGCGTTTTCCTTTCAGGGACGGTGAGGCCGTCGTTATTGCCGTTGCCGACCTCGATCGAGTCGTAGTCATTGAAGGCACCGGGTCTCCCATAAGGCTGCCACACCGCCACCTGGTCGAAACGGAGCTCCACATTAGCCCAGCTCGTGAGGGGGTAGCTCGAGCCGGCCTGCTCGCAGGAATAGCACTCTATATCGCTACCAGTACGCCACCCATTGGAGTACTTTTCCCACGTAGAGGCGAAATTGATATTGAGGCTGTTCGACAGTTCCAAGTGGATGGGGCGCCCTGTTTGGCGCAGCGCTTTGGACCAAGCCTTGACGTCGGGGATGTCGAAGTTGGACACCCCATCTAACTTCAGGTAGTCGACCCCCCAGGAGGCGAACTCGTCCGCCCAAGAGTCTATGAAGTCCTGGGCGCCCGGCGACCTGTAGTTCAACCCGACCATAGCGCCGTTGCCACCTCCATTGTTGGGGTCGTAGCCGCAGTTGTAGTTAGTCTCGTAGAGGGATGTGTTGGCGATCTCCTTGGCCGTATAGCCCGATGGTTTTCCATTCTTACCCAGGACGACAGTATTTTTCTTCACGGCCTGGATGGAAATACCCGGAGTCACGTAGATGCCGAACTTGAGGCCCAGGCTGTGGACATACTTGGCTACGACCTCAATCCCGTTCTCTCCGTTCGGCCCCGGCGGGAAGTTGGAATTGGTCACCCACCGCCCGTAGCGGTCAACCTCTGGGCCTACCGGGCCGTTGCCCGCCGTCACGGACCCACCGCCTCCGGGGCAGACGTACCAGAAGTCGTCCAGGTTGACGTACCTGTAGCCGACCTTCGCCAAGCCGCTTTTCACCAGGGCCCTCGCTTCGGCTTCGATTTTGGCCGCCGTGGGGCTACGGCGAAGGAAGCTCCAGCTACTCCACCCCATGGCCGGGGTGAGCCCGACCCCATTGTCCTCGGCCGCCGCAGTGTGGGCGCCTGGTTGCACGACGAGGCCTGCTGGCGCTACCAACAACGCGGCCACCAACGCACTGACGTACTTCCTCATGGCTAACCTCCGCCTCGATAGGTCGACCGGCTCAGAAGAGTGACACTACTCGCCGGGACCTACGTGTGCTGGTGTGGCCGAGAGGGCTTGGGCAGTTTCTGCCCCTCGTAGTTCCTCGTAGCCGTGGTGCCTGGCCCTCCGCAGGTCATAAAGCAGGTGCCGGCGACACCGCCCTCATGAATGACTGGGGCCGGCGCCGAGGGACACAAGCGCTCCAAAGGGCCGCCCTCGGCTGGCTGCCTCGGCGAGCAGTCCGGACCCCTTGCAGTGCGTACCGCGACGGCCAGAGACGCCCGTTACTCGATGGACCCGGTAATCTGCCGACCTGCTCGCCGCGGCAGAGGCAACAGCAGAAGGCGAGCCCTTCAGCGCCCGGCGGCGAGACCCTCCGCCGGGCGGTGATGAAGACCAAGGCGACCGGGCGGACCTGGGCCGAAGAACCCAAGACCGGAGGCCGGCGGGACCTCAGTTTCGAGGGGCACCGGGCCT
>DAHWQF010000246.1 GCA_027334785.1 Acidimicrobiaceae bacterium | reverse complement strand
CGGCAGCTCGTCTGAGTGGGACGGCAAGAACGACAAGAGCTCAGCCACCAGTTCCATGGCGCCGGCGGCATCCGGCGCCACCAGAGTGGCGACACCCGAGCGTGCCCAGTGCACCCGCTGGCCACCGAGCTGCGCCAGCTGGACAGGCACCCCAGTCATCTGGGCTACAGCCGCCGGGCCCGAGAGGTAGGCAAAGGCGCCCGGGGTCATGACGACGGCGTCGGCCAGCCCGAGCAAGAGCGCCGGCCCGGAAAGAAGTGGACCTTCTACGACCACTACTACGGGGACACTGCCCGAACAGCGGGACAAGGCTCGGGCTACCCGTCCCCAGCCGTGCAAGGACGAAAGGTCCTCGTCCGGCGGTGGCCCCGAGGACGCCAGCTGGAGCACCAAGGGGACGTGGAGCGAAAGGGCAGTTTCGGCTGCTTCGACCAAGGCCCCAGCGGCCTCCGCCCCGAGAGCCTGACCTGGCTCGGGTGCGTGGACAGCGGCGGCCACTACCGGCCTCTCCCCGTCGCGCAGCGGACCGGGTTTGACCGAGACGGCCAGCCCTTTCCCCACATCGAGAAGACCGCGGCGCAAGACGGGGTGCGCCCCTGCTCCCATGGTGCCAGCGTCGGAGCGCGGCGCCGGCCGAGTCCAGCCTTTCACCGGTCGTCACCAGGTTCCCCGAGGCCACGGGCGATGAGGAAGCCCCGCGCCCGTTCGGCCAATGGGTAACGGTTGACCAGGCGCCAGAACGCCTTCCCGTGGCCCCCTACGTACAGGTGGGCGAGCTCGTGGACTATCACGTAGTCGAGCACCCAGCCCGGCTCACCAGCCAGCTTGGACGAGATGCGGACCGTCCCTTCCCAAGGGCTGCAGCTGCCCCAGCGCGACTCCTGGTTGTCCACCCAGCGGATCTCGACGGGGCGCTCCAGGCCAAACTTGGCCGCCAGCCTCTTGGCCCGCACCTCGAGGTCGGGGCTTGGTAGCCGCTGGCGGCGCTCGGCTCGCCGGAGCATCTCGTTGACCCAGCGCTTCTCCTCGGCGGCGGAAAGGCCGGCGGGCACGCGCACCCGCAGGACGTTGCCGACCCGCTGGGCTTGGACGGTCTTACGCCGGCGACGGCTGCGGATGACCTCCACTTCCATGAAGCGAGAAATTACAAGGAGCGGGCGGTGTTTTCCACGTCAGCAGAGGCCAGTTCGACGTGCTCGGCGGCCACCATGTCCTCCAAGCGCCCCGGGCCCCGGACCTCCAGCCACCAACCCGACAGGTTGGGATGGCGCATTCCCTCCCGGGCGCGCCCAGGGCCTGCTCCAGCGCGAGCATGACACCCCCGTGGGTCACGGTAACAGCCACCTCTTCGCCCGTTTCGCAAACCGCCGCGCCCACGCGCCCGAGGGCGGCGGACCAACGCGCCACGAACTGGGCGGCCGACTCCCCTCCCGGCGCATCGACAAGGCGGCCTCGCCTGCGCTCGGCCAGCTCAGCCGGCCAGCGCTCTTCCACCTCGCGACGGGTAAGGCCGTTCCAGTCACCGAGGTCCTGCTCGCGCAGCCCCACGTCCACGACCAAAGGCTTGTCGTAACCGGTCTCGGCTGCCAGCACCTCGGCCGTGCGGCGTGCGCGCGCGAGGTCGGAACAGGCGACGAGCCCCGGCCTCACGCCCACCGTGGCGAGGGCACGGCCGGCGCGCGCGGCCTGTGCCTCCCCGAGCTCGGACAAAGGGGCGTCGGACCACCCTTGGAAGAGGCCGCCCGCGTTCCAGAGCGACTGCGCGTGACGCAAGACGAGAAGACGAGGCACGGGGCTACATTTACGTATGGATGCCGACCCGCGCCAGCTCTGGGCTGACGGTGCTCTTTTTTGCGAGCGCCCGGCAGGCAGCCGGGACCCCCAGGGTGACCCTCGAAGCCGACGAGGGCTGCACCCTCTCCCAACTGGCAAACACCCTGGTAACACGCTACGGGCCCCATTGGCAGTGGTCATGGAGAGCTGCGCCCTCTGGGTCAATGGCGAGCCAGCGGCCCCCGACAACGTGCTCCACGCGGGGGACGAGGTGGCGGTGCTCCCCCCTGTCTCGGGAGGATGAGCCAGGCCAGCACGCGACCGGATGACGCTCTATGTGGTCAAACGACCTCCCTATTGCCCCAGCGTCCTCCCCGCTGCGGTACCCTCAAGTGCGATGCCTGAACACATGATGGACGAGGTCTTCGACCCCGCCTATGTAGCCGGGCTTCCCGAGCTCCCCCTCGCCAGCCTGCGCGCCAAGCGCGACCGGTGTTCCGAGCTAGAGACTGAGCTTTCCTACCTGCGCCGCCTGGCTCAGGCCCGCATCGACCTCATCACTGCCGAGTCCGAGCGCCGCCGGCACGGCCTTTCCGTCCCAGGGCCGGAAGTGCTCGTCGAGCAGCTGTCTCACATCCTGGGCGAGCACGCCCGAGGAGAAGGCCCAGGGAGGTTACCCGTGCTCCTCGCCCCTGCCGAAGGGGTGCAGGAGAGGCTCGCAGCCCGCCTGGACGCGATCTGCTCGTCGGACCAGCTCGGTTCGCTGGGTGAGCTGAGCTCGTCACAATTGGAGGAGCTGCTCGCCAACCTGTCCTCGCTAGAGCGCGAGGTCTCCGCCGAGCGTCGTAACCTACATGCCGTCCAGGACAAGCTCCAAGAGGAGCTCGTGCGCCGGTACCGTAGCGGCGAGGCAACCGTTGACGCGCTCTTGACCTGAGCCGGCGCGGGCCGCCAGGAAAACTTCCTAGGCCGTTAGCCTCGGCCTTATGCGGGCTGTAGCTGTGCTGTCCATGCACACCTCGCCGTTCGCCCAAGCGGGGTCGGCGGACGCCGGTGGGATGAACGTGTACGTGCGCGAGCTCACGAGCGCGCTCGCCCGTTCGGGCGTGCGTTGCGAGGTGTACACCAGGTGCCAAAGCCCCTCCCAGCCGAAGTCGGCCTGGGTGGAACCCGGGCTTCGCGTGCACCACGTCCAGGCTGGGCCACCCGGGCCCCTCGCCAAGGAACTGCTCGCTCCCGTCGTCGGGGAATGGGCGGCCGGGGTCGGCCAGAGCCTCGCGGCGCTTACAGCTAAGGGAGAGGGCGTCGAGCTCCTCCATGCCAACTACTGGCTGTCGGCTGTCGCCGGGCACACCTTGAAGCACGTGCTGTCGGTGCCACTTGCCACCACGTTCCACACACTCAGCCGGGTCAAGGCGCAAACGAACGACGGCCCGCCCGAGCCCGGGAGGTTGGAGGGTGAACAGGAGGCGGTCGAATGTTCCGACCTGCTCATCGCCTGCTCCCGCTCCGAGGCCAACGAGCTCACCGGGCTCTACGGGGCCGGCCCGGAGAGGGTCGCTACCGTGCTCCCCGGAGTGCACCGCGCCTTTTTCTCGCCCGGCGACCAAGCCCGCGCCCGGCGGGCGGTGGGACTGCCGACGGGGGTGCCGGTAGTGCTGTACGTCGGGCGCATCCAGCCGCTCAAGGGGCTCACCGTCGCAGTATCGGCCCTGGCGGAGCTCGCCTCCGCCGGCACGCCTTCACTGCCTTCTAGCCCGCTACCTTCTAGCCCGCTACGCCCCGGCCCCTCCCCGAGACGGGCGCCCCAACCCCGCCCGGAGCCGTTGTCGCCTTCCCACCTCGCCGCGGGGGAGGAGGGGCCCCGCTCCAGCCGGGCTGTGCTCGTCGTGGTCGGGGGGCCGAGCGGGCCTCAAGGCGAGGAAGAGCTGGCCCGAGCAAAGGCCCTCGTCGCGAGCTCCGGCCTGACTGGGCGTGTTTGGTGGGTGCCGGCCCTGCCCCACGAGCTCCTCTCCAGCTATTACCGAGCGGCCGACGTGTGCGTGGTGCCGAGCTGGTCGGAGTCCTTCGGCCTGGTGGCCCTCGAGGCAGGCGCTTGCGGGGTCCCCGTGGTGGCCTCGGCTGTTGGGGGGCTCACCGGCCTGGTCGACCACGGCCGCACGGGCTACCTGGTGCCTCCCGGCGACGTCGCCGGCTTCGCGGGCTACCTGAAAGAGCTGCTCGACGACAGGGCCCTCGCCCGTCTCATGGGCTCTGCCGCCGAGAAGGCTGCCGGCGCCTACCTCTGGTCGGCCGCTGCCACCCGCTTTGCCGAGCTCTCCGACACGCTCGCCGGCCACGAGCTCGTGAACTGCGGCTGACGCCGAGTGCCCGCCTACCGGCCGGGGCCCCGGGGTAGCATTGGCCGTACCCGTTGCCCGAGGGTGCCCCGCCGGTTCGTTCGGGGAAGTGCGAAACGGCGGTGCCCCCGGGCGCGGCCGGTAACGTTGGGTCATGCCGGCAAAGGGGGCGCGACGAGGGGGGCGCAGGTGCAGACGGGTGCTCGAGCTCAGGCAAGCAGGCGTTTCGCGGTCGCTCGCCTGGCCCCCGGGCACCGTGGCCGTCTCGGGGTGACCCGGGTTTCGCCTTAGCATGGCCCCGAAGCTGTTGGTGGTGGGGGGCGGCAAGATGGGAGCCGCTCTCGCCCAGGGCCTGCTCTCCTCAGGCTGGGCACCGTCGAGCGAGTTGGTCGTGGTCGAAGCCTCACCCGAGCGCCGAGACGAACTGGCCGCACCGGGCGGGCTCGCCCAACGCTTCGGAGGCCTCGCCCTAGTGAGCGAGCCGGTACCCGCCGAAAGTGCGGTGATCGCGGTCAAGCCCGGCGATGCCCAGGCCGCATGCCGGGCGCTCGGGTCGGCAGGCGTCGAGCGCGTCTTGTCCGTGGCCGCCGGCGTCACGCTCGCCGACCTGGCCGGATGGTGCCAGGAGGGGACTGTGGTCTTGCGCGCCATGCCCAACACCGCCGCCCTGGTCGGAGCGTCGGCCACCGCCCTTTGCGCCGGGCCAGGAGCCAGCGCCGAGGATGTCACCTGGGCCAAGAGCGTCATGGGATCGGTGGGCAAAGTGGTCGAGGTGCCCGAACGCTGGATGAACGCCGTGACCGGCCTGTCGGGGTCGGGACCGGCGTACGTGTTCGTGGTGGTTGAGGCGATGATCGAAGCCGGGGTCCTCGTGGGGCTGCCCCGCGAGGTGGCAACCGACCTGGTCAGCCAGACTCTCGCCGGCTGTGCCCAGTTACTGGCCGAGACAGGGGAGGCGCCGGCCGCGCTCCGGGCCTCGGTCACTTCGCCGGGGGGCACCACGGCCGCCGGACTGCGCCAGCTCGAAGCCCGAGCAGTACGCTCAGCGTTCGTGGAAGCGGTGGCAGCGGCCACGCAGCGTGCTTCTGAGCTGGTGGGCTGAGCCGCCCGCACACCCTACTCGCAAGGTGGCCTGCCGGGGCCACGATCTGAGCACAAAGGGCCTCCTTTTCACCTACGCTCGTAGTCGGAGAAGGGAAAACATGGGTAAGGCCAACAACGCCAGGGCCCGGTCCCGCTATCTCACGGTCGCTGAGGTCGCGGGTCAGCTCCGGGTTTCCAACATGACCGTGTACCGGCTCGTTCAGTCGGGCCAGCTGCCGGCGGTCCGGGTGGGCCGCTCCTACCGCATCCGGGAAGAGGACATCGACCGGTACCTCGCGACCCAGTACACAGCGGCAGGCTGAACCGGGTGGCACCAAGCGAGCGGCGGCCTCCAAGGCGATGGTGGTCGTCAGCCTGCTGACCGACTACGGGCTGGCGGACGGCTTTGTG
>DAHWQF010000245.1:261-5621 GCA_027334785.1 Acidimicrobiaceae bacterium | reverse complement strand
CCCCCTCGTGGCAGACGACGCGGCGGCCCGCCTGCACCGCTATGCCAACGGGCTGCCGCGAGCACTCAACAACGCTGCCACCGCAGCGCTCATGGCTGCTGCCGCCGACGGCAAGGCCTTGGTCGACGACACCTGCGCCAAGAAGGCTATAGCCGAGCTGACGCGCACCTGACCCCCCCATAACTTAGCAGCAATCCAACTCGACAGCGCCGGTCCCGTCGGTCAAGCTCTCCACGGGCCGGCGCTGTCGCGCGTAACCACCAAGTCTTGCCGAACGATGATCAACGAAAGCTGCCGAACCGTTGTCATTTAAAGATGCCGATAACAGCAGGCGCATGCAACGGGTGTCGTTTCGGCCGTCAATTTCGACTATCGCGGTTTCGACACCCTCGGGGAGGAGTTCATCTTGTTCATCGCAGCCACCGGGGTCGCCACGGTTCTCCGGCGCCTTCGAGGCGAGAGGAGAGGCGTGCCCGTGGACCAGGTGGGCGGGCGCGAGCAGGTCGGGACGAGCGATGCCGTGCGGGTGATGGCCGTGCTCTTGGTCGGCCCCATGGTGCTTTATGGCTGGTACCTTACCTCCCACGCCCAGACGAGCCCGGCGGGGGGCTTTCAAGGCGGCGTCGTGCTCGCCAGCGCGGTCGTCCTCGTGTACTTGGCCGGGCAGTTCCAAGCCTTTAGACGGCTCACACCGGTGGGCCTTTTCGAGACGGCAGAAGCGGTCGGAGCCGGCAGTTTTGCTGCTGTCGGCTTGAGTGCGCTGGCGTATGGCGCCGCCTATTTGACCAATATCCTGCCCCTGGGCCGCCAACCGGGCGCAGTCGATTCCTCGGGGACCATCGCCCTTATAAGCTTCTTCGTCGGCGTCGAGGTGAGCGCGGCATTCGCGATGATGGTGGCAGAGTTGCTCGAGCAGGCATTGGTTATAAGAGAGACCGGCACTTGAGCGCGCTCTTCTTCGCTGTTGTGGCCTGGGTCGCGGGAACCGGCCTGTACGGGATTGTGACCAGCCGTCATTCGGTGCACCAGGTCATAAGCCTTATCGTCCTACAGACCTCCACCTACGTCCTTCTTTTGGGCGTGGGGTACAAGTCTGGAGGGGTGGCACCTTATTTTTCCGACATCTCCCGCCACGCCAGGACGGTCGATCCAGTCGTACAGGCGCTGGCGCTAACTGATGTCGTGGTTGAGGCCGCAGTCACTACCCTGTTGCTGGCCTTCATCATCCAGGCCCATAAGCGCTTCGGGACGGTAGATCCGCAGCAGTTGTCCCAACTCGAAGGTTGACGAGGGTCGGCGCTCAGCTGTTCGATTGTTCGTAAGCGGGGGTTCGGGTGCCCGTGCTGCAAGTTGCTACCGGAGACCGAGCCTCCTCACCTTCCCGACCTTCTAGCGGGTGTCGAGCCGCAAGGGCCGGGGCCTTGCTTATTACTGGGACGCTCGTGGCGAGGACGAGGGCGCAGGCGATTTCGAGGCCGAGGGGTAGGGGTTCCAGCCGCACGCGGTCGCCGACCAGGACGGCTCCGAGCATGACGCCACTGATCGCTTGGAGGGCCACTATTGGTGGGAGCGCCACATCTGGCCGAGTGCGCCGCTCCTGTCGTTCTGTGGTCCACAGTGCGAGCAAGGCAAGAAAGCCCGCTACGGCGGCGGCAAGTAGGGTTCGGGCTAGAGCCATGGGGTCGAAGCCCTTGGTAGGTCTTGGTGCGGCGACGGTTAGAAAAAGGGCCAGGGAGCCCACGAGCGCGACAGCACCCCAACCCGCGCCGGGAAGGGCGCCGCCTGCCGATCTTCACCCACGCCGCGTAGGCGAAGAGGATGTTGGTAGAAAGGAGTGGGTCCACCAGCGTGATCGGCCCTGCTTGGAGGGGGCGTGATCCGCACGAGCCATAGGAGGCATTCGGCGGAGTCAGCGGCGAGCGGCCGCGGACTCACGGCGATTGGCTTTTTGGATGGCTTCGACCAGTTCGTCCCTTGACATAGTCGACCGACCGCGGACCTCGAGCGTCTTCGCTACTTCTTGGAGATGGCGCTTCGAGGCATTGGCGTCTACGCCCTCGGCCGATGGGTACTGCTTCTGTTTGCCCGCGCCACCCTTTTCGGACTGCTCGTCGGAGGGGCCGTGGCCGGCCTTGGGCTCCCAGTGGTCACCAACCTTCTCGAAGGAATGCTTCAATGCTCCGTATGCAGTCTGAGTTGCCCTGCGGCCTTCTCCATACTGCTCAGCAGCCGAGTCGTGGGCCTTCGCGAAAGTGCGCTGGGCCTTCGCAGGTGACCGCCGGAGGGTGGCCGGAAGCTCGTCCTTTTTGACATTGCCTCTGCTCGTTACTTTTGGCATCGTCCTTCCTTTCTCGAGGCTCTTGGGTGGTTGGTCAGTTCTGGGGGCCGATCGGGCTAGCCTTCTTTCCGCGGCTCGTACGCAGCAGCTACCCCTTCATCAGCCGCCACAAACCAGTCGGGCAGGCCCGTGGTCTCAGCCAAGGGAGTGGCTTGTGTTTCTGAGGGGCCACAGGGTATTAAGGCACCGTGGCAGGACAGACAGAGCGCCGGATCAGCAGGACCTTGCTAGAGCACTACCCGCGCACGTACGGTGCAGAAGTGGGCCTTGGCAGCTTGGGCACGCCCTCCAGGCTCTTCCAGTTGCTGGTCCTGTCCATGCTGATGGGGGCGCGCATACGAGCCTCGGTGGCGCTGGAGGCCGCGCAGGCGCTGTTCGACCACAAGTGGACGAGGGCGGACCGGATGGCGGCAGCTAGCTGGGAAGAGCGGGCCGGCGTCCTCAACGACGCAGGTTATGCCCGCTTTGATGAGCGGACCTCGACGATGCTCGGCGAGGCGGCGAGCATGTTACAGGACAAGTACAGCGGGGACCTTCGCCGGCTTCGGGACAAAGCGAGCCGCGACCGTCCGCGTCTCTTGTACCGTGCGTGTGCCCAGGCGGACTGCTATTTCGCGCAAGCTTGCACGCGCGGCTGGGAAGGGCTTATCGCGAAAGAAACCACCTCGACTTATGCGCCGCGGCGTTCGTCCGACTGGTTGAAGCTCAAGTGCTCGGCGGGCCAGCGTGCCCTACCAGGTGAGGCCAGTGGCCAGTAGCGAGCTCACGTTGGGTAAGCACAGCTTCGCGCTGCCGCACCCCGACAAGCTGCTCTTCCCTCGTGATGCCTTGACCAAGCAGGACCTAGTCGGGTACTACCGAGCGGTTGCCCACATTATGGTCCCACACCTGCGGGGTAGGCCCCTCATGCTGGCTCGCTTCTCCGACGGGATGCAAGCCGACGGCTTCTACCAAAAGGAAGTGCCTGGTTACTTTCCTGACTGGGTGCACAGGGCGACCGTCGGGAAGAAGGGTGGCGAGCTCACTCAGGTCGTTGGCGACGACGAGGCGACATTGGCGTACCTGGCGGCCCAGGCGTGCATCACCTTCCACTCGTGGCTGAGCCGCTCGGACAAGCCCCACGTGCCCGACCGCCTGGTCTTCGACCTCGACCCTTCCAGCGACGGCGACTTCCCTGCGGTCCGCACCACTGCAGTGGACTTGCGTGAGTGCCTAGAAGAACTCGGCCTCGTGCCCTTCGTCCAGACGACGGGGTCGAGAGGGCTGCACGTGGTGGTGCCTACCGAGCGGCGCCAATGCTTCGACGAGGTGCGCTCTTTTGCCCACGACCTGGCTGAGCAGGTGGCGAGTAGGGCGCCGGACGAGCGGACCACCGAGGCTCGCAAGGGCAAACGGGAGGGGAGGGTCTTTATCGACGTACAACGCAACGCATATGCACAGACTTCGGTCGCCCCTTACTCGGTCCGGTCCTTGCCTGGCGCGCCCGTTGCGACCCCTCTCGACTGGGGCGAGCTCGAGGTGGCTAGGCGCGCCAGCTTCACAGTGGCCGGCATACCTGCCCGGCTGCGCAGTCAGCACGACCCTTGGGACGGCATTAGCGACTGCGCGCGACCACTCGGGAAAGTCATGCAAAAGTTCGCGAAGCGTAGCCGAGCAAGATAGGACTCTGTTACTCTGCTGTCGCCATCTCGACCTGTTTGCCACCCACTCACCAGGGAAGGAGGAAAGCTAAAAGCGTTAGGCGCCGAATGGGGTGAGGGCGGTGGAAATTAGCGTTCGCTTTACGCGCGGCGAGATGGCATTGTACCTTGCGAGGCGGGTCGTAGCTGACGCCCTCGCGGAATCGGGTTGCGTGGTCGACCCCGACGTTGCCGTCCTGCTCATGGATGAGCTCACGGCCAACGCGGAGCGCCACGCGGGTGGAGCGCTCGAAGTCTCCGTGCAGGTGGGCGGGACCTGGATATGGGTGGAGGTGCAGGACGCGGATCCGCGCCCCCCAGTCGTCAGGGAGCCGGGAGCGTTCGACGAGGGTGGTCGCGGCCTTTGGTTGGTGGACCACTTGGCCACCAGCTGGGGAGTACGCCCACTACCCGGGGACAGGAAAGCGGTGTGGTTCGAGGTACGCGCCGACTGAGCGATCGCCCCCAATTATCAGGGGAGCGATACGGCTGCAGTTTCGATGCTCGCAGCGCCGACGGCTGGTGGGCCCCAAACAGCCACTCCCGGGGGTGCCTGCAACTGGCTCTCGTGCTGTCAGACTTGGACCAGGCGTTCGAAGAAATCCCGATAATGCTGCAGCGCAGCGTGCAGCTGTTCTGTCGAAAGTTCGTTGCCGTCCGCCCATTGCATTTCCAAGCGTTCCCGCCGTTCACTGAACCCGGTAGCCCGCTCATCGATTACCGACGACACGAGAGCATGGGCCTCACGAACGGCGTCGCGTGGGCTGTCAACGAAACTGACCTGTACAGACGCCCAACGGCGGCGCAGCTCTTCGCTGTCGGGGAGCAGAGTATCGCCCATGACGCCACCCTTTTCAGAATTGGGCAGGTTAGCCCCGAGCACGCCTTCCCTGCCGCCGTCGATGATGCCGTTGCCACTGCGACCCAGTGATAAGCCGTCGCGGGCCGACATGGACGCGCACCCTAGGTGCCGCCATGGTGCCGGACGGAAAGGTACTGGGCCCCGCAGACGGGTCCCCGGCCGGCTCCGGGTAGGCTCTGGATAAATGACAGAGAATTCTCAGCGGGGCTCGCGGTCGCTGATCGACCGCTATTCGGCCCCGATCATCTCTCTGGCCGCGGCCATGTGGGCCGCAGACGCCTTCTTCCGGCCCAGCCTTGTCAACCCCAAAGGGTGGGACCTGTCGCCAAGCGAGGTCGTGCTGGGGGAGAGCCTGCTGATCAGCCTCTGTTTCATCCCGGTGGCGGGTAGGGTGGCCCGCGAGCTGCGGCACGCCTCGTGGCGGGCGTGGCTGGCCCTGCTGGCGATCGCGGCCGGTCCTCAGGCTTTCGCCACCGTCCTC
>DAHWQF010000245.1:0-251 GCA_027334785.1 Acidimicrobiaceae bacterium | reverse complement strand
ACTTACGCCTTCCGTCCTTCGCTCAGCCACACGGCGAGCACTGGGATCCAGGCGGAGGTGTACCTGCTCTACCTCTTACAGCCGGTGTTCGGGGCGACCATGGCCCGGCTATTCCTCCGCGAGCGGCGCCGGCCGGCCTTCTGGCCGCTCGCCGCCCTGGCCCTGGGCGGAGCTACCCTCATCGTTTTCTCCTTCAACACCGCCGTGCCGCGCGCTCAGTTCCTGGCCGCGGCCTTCGTACTGGGAGCGGT
>DAHWQF010000244.1 GCA_027334785.1 Acidimicrobiaceae bacterium | reverse complement strand
CTGGCACAGAGGGGCTTGCAACTGTGAAATTCTCGGGCCGACCATAACGGCTTCATTTGTGCCAGCCTCTTCCTCTGTTTCGGGTGTGACGGGCATGCTCGACAAGCCCTCTCGGCGCCGCCGGGTGTTCACCGGTTCTTTCCGTCCTCCCAGAGCGGGCTGATGGCCCCGGGTGCCGGCGCACATCACCGTATGCTGCCTCAGTGGCCATAGGTGCGCCGGTGAGGCTCGTGGCTCTTTGTACCGTGCTCGTCGGGGTGCTCATCGGTGCACCGGTTGCCACCCCCGCCAGCGCCGCCGGCAACTACCCGCCAGTCCCTCGTGGCTCTTACACGGGCTGTGTGGGGCTCAAACGGCCGTCGCCTCCGCTTACGGCTGCACAAATGGCGCACATCGAGCAGAAGATCCTGGCCCAGCACCCCGGGGACGTCGACAGCGGCGCCCCTTGCCCCGGCGGGCCGGTCATCGTGAAGTTGGTGCCAGGGAGGGAGTGGCTGGCGCGCCAGCTCCAGGGACAGTTCGGCTCGGAGTTGGCCATATTCGTGGGACTCACGGCCTGGCATGGCCGGCCGGGGAAGTCGCCTGTCTGCGGCACGCTCCCGGTCGTACCGGACCGACGCGACAATGTGGCGCTGTCCCTGCACCTCGACACTACGACGGTCTCGTCTGGTTCCAACTTCACCGGTACCGTGGCCCTGATCAACAAAGGTCCAAGGCCCTTCGAGGCCGACATCGGCCAGCCCCTCCTAGCCATGCTCGTGAAGGTCGGTTCCAACCGCGTCGTGGGTATCTTCAGCGGTGGTACCGCCGGCACCGGCCTACGGGTCAGGTTGGCACCGCGGAGGTCCGAGACCATACGCGTCCGGGGCGGCACAGCCCGCTGCGACGGCGGAACCGGCTCAGCCCTGCCCCCCGGGCTCTACGGCGTAACCGTCTTAGTAAGGGACGAGAATGCCAGCCTCCCCGGCGAAGTACCCTTCTCGGCTTACGTGAGCCCGGCCCACCCGTTGCGGGTCGTCACCGCAAAAGGGCCTAGCTAGGCTAGGAAAGGCCCAAGGAGCCAAGTGCCCGCAACAAATGTACATGGCATCCCCCCTGGCATCCTTCTCGTCGAGACGCCTCGGCAGAGGCCCCAGCACTACTTCCGAACCTTGGTCCTCTGGCGGGAGCGACGGCAGGTTCTCGTCCCGGCCGATCGCCTCTTCGATGACGGCCATGCTCGCCCGGACGATGACAACGTCGTAGTTGTACTGCGAGTTGCCGACGTTGCCCAAACCCCATGAGGGTTGGCCATGTGGCCTCCGGGGGTCGAGGGCGAAGACCCATACAGCGAAAGGCTTGTAGTGGTAGAGAGCCGACTTGAAGTCACCAAGCCCTGAGCCGAGCACCGCCGCTCCAGGTTCCTGGCGAAGGGCGCTCCTCAATGCGGCGGCGCGGGTGACGTGTGCCGCGGTGCCCATCGTCCCGAGTTTTATCTGGTTTGCGCGGCTTTCAGTGTTGAAGGCAGTCACATAGCGAGCGAACGGCACAGCAGCACCGGTGCCGGCACAATCCGTCGAGAGCCCTGGAGACGCCGCTGCAAAGGCGGGTCCCGCGACAGCAACGACGAACAACACGACGGAGCTGCTTACCAGGGCAGCCCTCCTTGCATGCTGCTGTCGGTCACCCGTCGACGACTTCGCGCCGACGAGTGGACGCCACGCGCTGTTAGGTTAGGTCCCATTCCCGCAACCTCTCTCTTGTCGGTGCAGGGACGGAGTTGCCATGCCACGGGCTGCAGCGGTGTCAATTGCAGACCGTAACGGTGCCTCGTGGGCTCGGCCGACCGAAGAGGTCACGGCGCTCATGAGCTTGATGGAGGGACCACGAGGCTGTAGACGGGGGTAGTGGGCGAGCCCTGGGCCGCGGAGCCGAGCGCAGCGCAGACGTTCGTCGTAGGGCAGCTGATGGCCCCGATGTCCAAGTAGGACTGGCCGTCGTAGTCCGGGGCGCCTTTTGGTACCGAGAACGTCACCTTCGACCACGTCGCACCCCCGTTGGTCGTCCCGATGAGCACCGGCGAGCCGCCATTGGTCCCATTGCCGACCTGCTCGGGGACCCCCTCGGACCCAGAGGCCCAGCACTCCTCCGCTGTTGGGCACGAGAGGCCGGAGAACTGTGGTGTGGGGACGTCGGCCGGCATGGGCTCAGGCGTCCAGCTCCTGCCGCCGTCGGCCGTGGTCGCGATGTCACCCAAGAGCATGTGGGTGCTGGAGGAGCACGTGAAGGACTTGGCACCTGCCTGCCGCTCGGCCTCGGCGGCCGCAACCTCCGACTCGCTCGCGGAGACCGCCTGCACCGCCGGGTTTGCCGGCGTGGTGGTGGCCGGCGCAGTCGTGGGAGTCCCGGGTGGCAGCGTCACCGGCGGCAGCTTGGCGCACTGCGGCGGGTTGGGGACCGTGGCGGCGACCCACCCCGTCACCGCGCAGTGCCCGGCGTCGGCGCAGGAGAGCTGAGAGAGGTAGCTGATGCCGAACCCGGTGGGGAGCGGGCCCATCGTCCAGCTCGCGCCGCCGTCTGTCGTCACCCCGGCGACCCCGGCGGTCCAGTCGTTTGGGCCGAGGGCGTCCGAGTTGCCGACGGCGGTGCAGTCGAGGGCGCTCGTGCAGTCCAGTGCCGACATCGAGTAGCCCGTTGCGACCTGGTGGTCGCTGAAGCTCCCGCCGCCGTCCGTCGTTTCGAGGAAGGTCGCGTCGAGCGGTGCGTTGTTGGCGTCCGTCCTCGCCGCCACGAGCGCGCCGCAGGTCCCGGCCGCCGGGCACGACAGGGCATAGATGTTGCCAGCACCGCTCGGTAGGGGGTCGATTTCGAAGCTGTGGCCCCCGTCCGTGGTCACCACTAGGACGGCCCTGCCCTGGTAGGTGCCGCCCGCCGCACAGGTCGTGGCGCCGGCGCACGACAGAGGGCTCGTCGGCGCGAAGCCGCTCGGCATCGGGAAGACCGTCCAGGTCGAGCCGACGTCGGTGCTCACATAGAGGGACTCGCCGAGCAAGGGGGCCCCGGCATTGGCGTCGGGGTAGTGCCCGCTCATCGCGTAGCAAGCAGACGGCACTGGGCAATCGAAGTAGCCGGGGGGCGGGCCCGAAGTGTCCTGCTGCCAGGTCCCGGTAAGCACGTCGTCGACCAGCCGCCAGGTGCCCGCCGCGTGCCTCGCCGGCCGTGCGGCCACGGAGAAGGCCCGGCCGGCGTGCCATGTCGTCGTCGCCGGGAGGCTCGGCCCCGAGGTGGCAACAACAGTGGCAAGTACGCCCAAAACGAGCGCCACCCCTACAGCAAGTGCCGGGAGCACAACGGGCCGCCGAGAGCGGGCGCCACTCGATTCCGGGTCGGCGAAGCGGTCCTCATCGCGGCCCAATGCGACTGTCGCGCGTCGCAACTCGTCGAACACGGGCCGCGAAGTGAGAACATGGGCCCTGTCCAGGTCAACAGGGTCGAGCCGGCTGAGCTCGCTAAGGTCCCGCATCTTCATGCCTCCTCCGGGGCGCAGCCCATCGCGCTGCTCCTACCTTCTGTATGTCGGGGGCCGCCCCGTCGTTTCGCCGCCGTGGAGAGGACGGGGAGCTCGCCCCGGAGGCGTGCTCGCGCTCGGTGGAGCCGGATGCGGGCCGCTGCCGGGCTACAACCAAGTACCGTGCCGATTGCCGCGGCGTCGAGGCCCTCCCAGGCCGAGAGCATGAGGACCTCGCGCTGCTTGGCGGGGAGGGCACCGAGACGGGCGCGGACGTCGATCGCCTCCTCGTCGATCGCCTCCTCGTAGGGGTCGACCTCGGCGATCTCGGCCGCTAACCGCGTGACGAGCTCGTCGCGGCGGCGCAGCCGCCGGCCTCGGTTCGCGAGCAGGTACCGAGCCGTGACGAAGAGCCAGAGGAGGCCGTCACGGCCAGGAGGCACGACATCGAGGCGGCGCCAGGCGATCTCGTAGGCCTCGGCAACGACGTCAGCGGCATCTTCGCGCGAGGCCGTGCGACGTAGGACGTATGCAACGACCTGTGTTTTCGTCTCTTCGTAAAGCGCGGTGAACCGCAGCTCGTCCTCGGTGGGCATCTGGCTCTCCGGTTGGGCCTCCACCTGGTCTATGTCTCAGGCGTCCCACATGTTTCACGGGAGCGCTCGCCGGTCGTCCTGGCGGTCCATGGCCCCTCCTGGGTTGGGTCCGTCATCATCCTGGTTCGCCAGGCACTCCGGCTCAGCCGGACGCTTCGATCATGGCTATCACTTCACCCGGCTCGTAGCCCTGGGACCGGGCGAAGGCGACGAGCTCTTTTACCTTCCTCATCACCGCCCCTCGCTCGGGCGTGCTCGCCACAGTGACCCCTTTGCCCCGGCGCAGCTCGAGGAGCCCCTCCTCTTGTAGTTGGCGTAGCGCTCGGAGGACGGTGTTGGTGTTCACGCCCAACACCCGGGCCAGGTCCTTGGCAGGCGGCAGGCGCTCACCCGGCGCCGCTTCTCCCTCGGCAAGTGCTCTCCGCAGCTCTGCGGCCACCTGCTCGTAAAGAGGGCCCGGGGCCGTGGGGCTGATCTTGACGTCCCTCATTACGCTAGTAAGCTTAGCTCAATAGGCTCAATCGTCAACCTGGAGGGCTCGCTTGGCAGTGATGGCACCGTCCGGGCCTAGGCCCGAGCTCGAGGCGGAAGCGCTCATCAAGGAAGCGCGCCGGTACCAGCGGCGGCGCTGGTTGGCAAGGGCGGCAGCCATGGCCATGGTTGCGGCGGTCGTCGTCTCGGTGCTGGTCTTCGACGGCCCTGCTCAGCCTGGCCTGGCCGACGGGCGGTTGGAGCAGCTGCACCCTGGCGGCCCGTCGGTGGACGTCTCGGCCACGCGCCACCTGGGCGAGCTAGCGTTCGTCTCCAGGGGCGACCTTTACCTGGTCGACGCTGGCAAGGTCCACGAGGTCGCTGTCGGCGACGGACGGGCGGCCGTAGGCCCCGCCTTCTCGCCCGACGGCAAGTGGGTGGCCTACGAGACCGAGAGCAACCAAACCCCTACCTCCGCCGTCCAGCTCTGGGTAACCCGGGCTGACGGCGCCGACCGTCACCAGGTGAGAGGCGTTGCCGGTTATTACGGCTGGCCACGTCGACGGTGAGGGTGAGCTCCTCGGGTGCGCCGAACTCAGCGATCAGACCGCACCGTACCTGTCCAAGCCCTCCTTGAGCTGATCGGGCGGGCGCCACGTCGAAGTACTGGTCGCTGACGACCGCTCGCACTCAAGAGGGAGCCAAAACAGAGGTACGGGCGGCGTCCTTCTCTCCGAGGCGTCTGCCTGGAGGGCCGTCTTACGGGACAGCTCGCGTCGTGGCACCGGCGGGGGTACGCGTCCGGCGCCACCCGCTCCCCCGCAGGCTCATCCTGTCTGGCTGGGCCTCCGTCTCCTGTTGAACGAGATACCTTCGGAGCGGGCTGCCCCGATTACGAACTCCGCCATGCCGGGCGTAGCGAAGCGCAGGTCGCTGTTGCCGTCCAGCATCAAAGTACCTTTGGTGAGCAACCTCTCTCTGTACATCGAGACGGACCCCGTGGTCTTCCCTAGTCAGGATGGAACGGCCGGCTGCTGCCAGCAACTTCGTGGGTCAACCACCCGAAGATGGCAGGAGCCACATG
>DAHWQF010000243.1 GCA_027334785.1 Acidimicrobiaceae bacterium | reverse complement strand
AGGAGGGCTGAGACGAGGGAGCACGCTTTCGATAGGAGCCGGCGCCGGCGCCACCTCCCTCGCATTGGCCCTACTGAGCGGGCCGTCCACCGCCGGCTCGTGGTGCGCCGTGGTGGGGGTGCCGGATCTCGGCCTGGTGGCGGCGGCCCAGTCTGGCATCGACCTCAGGCGGCTAGCCCTCGTCCCTTTCCCCGGGCCCAAATGGCCGCCGGTGGTCTCAGCCCTCCTGGAAGGTTTCGACTTGGTGGTCGTCCACCCGCCCAGCCCGGTCCGGGAGGCCGATGCACGCAACCTGGGGGCACGTTCGCGCGAGCGTGGGGCGGTACTGGTGGTGCTCGCTTGCCCGGCGTGGCCGGCCCGACCCGATCTTGGCCTGGAAGTTGCCGGCGGCAACTGGCGAGGCCTCGGGGAAGGGTTCGGCTACCTGGCCGGGCGCGAACTCGAGGTGGTGGTGTCCGGCCGGCGGGGCGCGGCCCGGCCGCGGCAGGGGCGTCTCTCGCTGGGCGAACCGGTCAACCTCGGGTCAGCCGCGGCTCACTAGCCCGCTCAGGAAGGCACGGCAGAAGAGATGGCGAGCTACGGCGCCAGGGCCCTAGTCGCTATGTGCCCAGGCTGGCCGGTCATGTCGGTGGGCCGCCCTCCTTCGGCCCTGGTCGCCGTGGTGGAGGCCAACCGGGTGGCCACTGTCTCCCCGGCCGCCGGCGCCGCCGGTGTGCGGGTGGGCATGCGCCGGCGGGAAGCCGAGAGCTGCTGCCCGGGGTTGGAGGTCCTGAGCCGTGACCTCGCCGGCGAGTCCCGGCGGTGGGAGCGGGCCGTGGCGGCGGTCGAGGAGTTCGCCCCGGGGGTGGAGGTGCTCCAGCCAGGCTGGCTGGCGCTCGGGACCAGGGGGCCGGCGCGGTACTTCGGGGGGGACCAGGTGCTCGCGGCCAAAGTCGCGGCAACCGTAGAAGAGACCGTAGAAGAGGTGGCCTCGAGCCACGGCGCCGGTGCGGAGTGGGCAGGCCTTTGCCGGGTGGGTGTGGCCGACGGGCTTTTTGCCGCCCAATTGGCGGCGGGGAGGGCTGCCTCAGGCGAGCCCGTGGTCGTGCCGAGGGGGGCGAGCGCGGGGTTCCTGGCGCCCTTTTCCCTCCAGGTGCTGGCCACGCCCCAGCTGGCGGCGCGAAGCGGCGCCGGGGGGGCTGGCGCCGGCTCAGACAGCCGTTTTGCTGCCCTGGTAGACCTGCTGCAACGCCTGGGGCTGCGTACGCTCGGGGACTTGGCCGCCCTCCCTCCGGCCAGCGTGCTCGGCCGCTTCGGCACCGAAGGCCTGCTCGCTCACCGCTTGGCGCGCGGCCTTTCGGAACGGCCGGTGCGGGGCCGGCTGCCCCCTCCTGACTGGGTGGCCGCCTCCGAGCTGGACCCGCCGGCCGAGCAGCTGCAAGCCGCCGTCTTCGTGGGCCGTGCGCTGGCGGAGCGGCTCCACCAACGCTTGGCGGGGGAAGGCCTCGTGTGCACGCGCCTGGTCATCGAGGTGGAGACCGTGGAGGGGGCCACCTTCCGGCGCAGCTGGCGCCACGACGGGGCACTGAGCGCCGCTGCCATAGGCGAACGTGTGCGCTGGCAGCTCGAAGGCTGGGCCCAGGGCCCGACCACCGCCGGCGGCGGGCCGGGCCCGGGAGGGGGACAAGGCGGGCAGGCGCGCTTCGGCCCGGTCGTCAAGTTGGCCCTGGTGCCCGAGGAGGTCCGTCCGGACACTGGCCGCCAGCTCGGGCTGTGGGGCGCGGATCCCGGCGCGGCCGCCCGCGCCGCCCGGGCATTGGCCAGAGTGCAGGGCCTGCTCGGCCCCGAGGCGGCCTTCTCGGCCGTGCTCCAGGGCGGCCGTGACTACAAAGAGCAGGTCCGTTTGGTCCCTTGGGGCGAGCCTCGGGAGCCGCTCCGGGCGGGCGGGGGAGAAGGCACTCGATCGCGGGGTACCAAGAGCGCGACCGGCAGGAGCCGGGAAGGCCCTCCTCCCTGGCCCGGCCGGCTCCCGGGGCTGGCGCCGGCGACCGTCCACGGCTCACCCCTCCCCGCCGAGGTGCTCGACCAAGACGGCCGGCCCGTGGGTGTGGCCGGGCGCGGCACAATCAGTGCCCCCCCTGTCTCGGTGACCTTCAGGCCCGGCGGGCCGGGCCACAGTGGCCCGGCGGCACCCGGTGGGGCCGAGGGCCATGTGCCGCCCTCGGCGCCCTCGGCCGTTACCGCCTGGGCCGGCCCTTGGCCGCTGGAGGAGCGCTGGTGGGATGCCGGGGGAGGGCGCCGGCGGGCGCGCCTACAGGTCTGCACGGAGGGCGGCGCCGCCTACCTCCTCGTGCGCGAAAAGGGGAGTTGGTGGGTGGAGGCCACCTACGATTAGCGTGGTCAGAGTGAAGTTAGCCACATTGAGGACCGGGACGAGCACGACAGCTGCTCGCATCGAGGAAGCCGGCGGGGAGGCTGTCGAGGTTAGCGCCGCGGACGTGGGCGTGCTGCTGGCGCAAGCCGATTGGCCCCAGATCGCTGCTGCTGCCGCCGGCACGCGCCACAGCCTGGCTCAGGTCGATTACGCGCCGCTCGTGCCGAGGCCCGGCAAGGTGGTCTGCGTGGGCCAGAACTACCGCGCCCACATCGAGGAGCAGGGGGCCGAAATGCCGCGGTTCCCGACGCTGTTTGCCAAGTACACCTCGGCGCTAGCCGGGGCGCGGGACGACATCGTGCTGCCAGCGGTCTCAGAGGCGGTGGACTGGGAGGTCGAACTGGCTGTCATCATCGGCTGGCCCGCTTACCGCGTCAGCGAGGACGAAGCCATGAAGGCGGTCGCCGGCTACGCAGTGATAAACGACATCAGCATGCGTGATTGGCAGTTCAAGACGAGCCAGTTCCTCCAGGGCAAGACCTTCGACAAGGCCACGCCCCTCGGCCCCTGGCTCGTCACCCGCGACGACCCCGACGTGAACGAGGCGGGCATGAAGCTGTTTTGTGAGATAAACGGGGAAACGGTCCAGCGGGGCGACACTTCGGACTTGGTGTTCGGGGTAGCCCAGGTGGTCTCGTACATTTCCCAGTTCACCACGCTGCGCCCAGGCGACGTGATCGCCACCGGCACCCCGGGCGGCTCGGGGCACTTCCTCGAACCCAAGCGCTACCTGAAAGACGGGGACTTGCTCGTGACCAGGGTCGCCGGGCTCGGCGAGTGCCGCAACCTGTGCCGGCGCGAGGCCCCTTGACGCCGACGGCGCCTGGCCCAGGCGTCAGCGGCTAGCGCAGACAACACGGTGCAGCCCGTCCCGGCCAGGACGTCGAGGAGGTAGTGGTTGCCTGTAGACAAGACGACGAGCGTGGTGGTCAGCGGGTAAGCGAGGGCGAAGGTGCCGGCCAGTACCCGTCGCCAGCCTCGACGGGCGAGGCGCCAGGCGGCAAGCGAGCACCACACAGCCCACGCCAGGTGCATGGAGGGCATGGCGGCAAGCTGGTCGGCGTGCTTGATCAGTTCGTTGTGCCACGAGCCGAAGCCGCCCACTTTTTCCACCACGTCGATGAAACCGGGGAGCATCCGGGGGGGTGCCACGGGGTAGGCCCAAAAGACGGTGAAGCCGGCGAGGTTGGCGAGCACCAAGGTGTTGCGGAGGGGCCGGTAGATGTCGGGCCGGCGCCACCAGGCCCAAGCCACGAAACAGAAGGTGACCACGAAGATCGCGTTGTCGTAGAAGTCCGACGATATGTAGGCGAGCACGTGGTGGCCGGCGAGCCAGTGGTCCATCGACTTTTCGGGAGAGAGGCCCAGGCTCATTTCGAAAGAAAGGATGGCCCGGCCGTGCTGGAGGGCCAGCTGGCGGCGCAGAGGGGCGAGGTTTTGCAGCCAGTCGTAGATCCACCCGAGGAGGGCGACCACCGCTAGCTCGACGACGATGGGGCTGCGCTTGGCTGGCGGCGGCACCGCGATGGGCTGCAGGGGAACCGGCGATGCGGGCGCGGGTGTGTACCCGCGCTGTTCGACTACGGCCACAGCCCGAGGAGTTTAGGTGGTTTCTCCTAGGCTCCTGCCAATGCGTGCCTTGGTGCAGCGGGTTTCACACGCCGCCGTGCGCGTCGGAGGGGAGGTTGTCGGCGAGATCGGCCCAGGTTTGTGCGCCTTGGTCGGGGTCGCCCCGGAGGACGGCGAGGCTGCTGCCGACCGGTTGGCGGCCAAGATCTGGCAGCTCCGGGTGTTCCCCGACAGTGCTGGCGACATGAACCGTTCGGCCTCGGAGCTCGGCTACGCGGTGCTGGTAGTGAGCCAGTTCACCCTGTACGCGGACACGAGCCGGGGACGGCGGCCGTCCTTCGTGCGAGCGGCTCCCCCGGAAAAGGCCCGCTTACTGGTGGAGCGGGTGGCGCAGGCGCTGCGGGCGGCAGGCGCCGAGGTCGCGACCGGCCGCTTCGGGGCGATGATGCAAGTGTCCCTCGTCAACGAGGGCCCGGTCACGGTCATGCTCGAGACATAGACACCATCACCACCCTGCGTGTCGGGGAGAGGGCAAGTGGGGTTAGCCAGGGCTGGCCGCAGGCTTAGCCGGTGCCCTCGGGACCGGGAGGCCGGCGGATCTGGGGTCTGTCCGGGAGCCTGGACCACTCATCTTGACGCCGCCTCGTGGACACGCTAACTTGCGTACATCCGCTTCGTCAGGCCCAATGATTTCGCTTGGGTTTAGACGGTTTTCTTTTGCTGTAGCTGTACGCGCAAAAGGGGAGGTGGGCCGTGTCTCGAGTTGTCACCCCGCGCCGTGGCGCTGGTTCCAGTAGGTACCAGAAGGTGCCGCAGCGACCCTGGGCCTTACTTGCGTATCCTCGCGCCCATCGTGGTGCTCTGGCGCCGACTCGGGCGAGCGGGCTGCGGGGGCCGTCGGCTGATCTGAGCGCCAGCGGTGCCAGCCTCGGCCGTTCCTCGCCGGCGGTACGGGCCAGGGGTTTCGCCAGGGCTAGGCGGGCCGCCGCCCGCAGGCGCCTCATCCTCGGTGCCTTGTTCGGGTCTTTGGTCGTCGCGGTCGCCCTCGCCGTGGCGGCGGGTCTTTCCGCCGCTTGGTGGGTAGCGGCAGCCCTCCTACTCGCAGCCTGCGGCTACCTGGGTCTTTTGTCTTGGGCGCGCAAAATTGCCGCCGAACGGGAGTTCAAACTCGCCTTCCTGCCGGCGAGGGCCGGCGCCAGCAGGCTGGAGGAGCTCTTCTCCCAACCCGGAGCGAGCCAAGCTGGCGGTTCCCGGGCCGGGCCGCTCCGAGCCAGCTCCGGTTAGGTACTGGGCCTCAGGTACTGGGCCTCAGGTTGTGGGCCTCAGGTTGTGGGCCTCAGGTACTGGGCCTCAGGTTGTGGGCCTCAGGTTGTGGGCCTCAGGTTGTGGCGGGAGCTTGGCCGCAGAGCACCAAGCGTCGAGAGCCTGGCGGAACTCTTCGGTGGCGCTCCAACGGAGCAAGCCGAGAAGGAGCGCGTTGTCGCCGGCTGTCTTCAGGCGCCCCCGCATGTAGGCGACGCTCGGAGCGAGCTCGCCGGAGAGCACGAGGTTGGCGTCCTCGGGCGAGAGCGTGAGCGTCAAGTCGGGCTCTCCCTCGCAACCGGTTATTACCGGCCCCGGCTTGCCGCCGGACCACTGGCAGCACCACTGCCGGGTTG
>DAHWQF010000242.1 GCA_027334785.1 Acidimicrobiaceae bacterium | reverse complement strand
ATCCGTACGTCGTAGTCACTCAATGGTGCCTCCTTGGGCGAATTGTCGGCTGCGTGAGCCCTGGCATCTCGTAGGGTTGCACCGGGGGTGCTCGCCACCACGTTCGTCCTGTTCCACTCGTCCATGGTGGCACTAGTCATCAACACCTTGCACGGCCCCGTTCTGGCCGACGCTGGACGTGGCTTTGCTCCAGGGGTCTTCACCGCACGCCGTCCGGGCCGATCAGCCAGACCGCACCGGGGTGGATCGGAGCATGCGCGCTGAGGCTGATCCGAACGGCCACTTGGCCTCGCGCCGGGCCGCCACGAGGGCGGCCCGCCGTTTCTCGAGTGTGAGTCCCGCGAGCCGTTCCCCAAAGCATGAGCAGACATCTCACCGACGGAGTGGGCCTCTCTCGTGACCTGAGGCCCTCTGGGCGCCTGGTGCTCCAGGCGTGCTGCCTTCGGCTGATGACAGATGCATCATCACGCCACCTTGGGCAGGTGGGCCTCCGGAGAGACCGGCGGCTCGGCAACTTCCGAGTCCAAGGGGCGGTCCCCGTCTCTACGAGCCCGGGCAGTCTCCCCCCCCCATCAGCCTTGCGGCTTTTGGCTTGGGCACACCCCCGCGAACTGCGGGTGTCTTGGTCTGGCTCCCGGCCATAGGGCCGTAAGGAAGCTTCGACCAGCCGACCGGTTGCCCGCTCACCAGCTGTGTGAGGAGGCACACCGAGATGAGTTGCCGCGGTCGGGTCTCCCATCCGGCCGAGGTGCCAAGTCCGAGGCTCCAAGCCGTCCCCGGCAGGGCATCGGCGAGCGCCGGGCAATCGGTCGCCTGTCCCCCGTCGCCCCGAAGAGGGTCGGCCGAGTCGGTTGGCGCGCGCCCGAAACAACTACGATGCGCCGGTGCTCGCGCTTTTGAACCCGACCTCGTTCGTCGAGTCTTCCGGCTACGTAGCCATATTCATCCTCTGCGTGGCGCAGTCCTGCTGCGTCCCGACCTCCTCCGAGCTCACGATGGGCATCGCCGGGGCGCTGGCTGCCACCGGAAAGCTCAACCTCGCAGTCGTGATCCTGCTCGGCGCCGCCGGCGAGGTGATCGGCGCCTACATCGCCTGGCTGATCGGGCGCACCGCCGGGCGGGGCTTCGTCGACCGGTACGGGAAGTACCTGCTTCTCACCCATCGGGACCTGGATCGGGCCGAGCAGTGGTACGACCGCCACCAGCGCTGGGGAGTCTTCGGAAGCCGGCTCGTGCCGTTCGTGCGCAACTTCGTGGCGCTTCCGGCCGGCGTGGCGGAGGTGCCCCTCGTGCGCTTCGGCTTTCTGACGGCTGCCGGCAGCCTTCTTTGGGACGGAGCAATGGCCGGGATCGGCTACGGCGTCGGCACCCAGTACACGACGATCATGCACGGCTTCAGCGACGCCGGCTATGTGATCGGGGTGCTCGTCGTGCTGGCCGTCGCCTTCGTCATCTACCACCGCTACCGCTCTTACCGGGCAGAGACCTCGGGCCAGGCCGTGGTCGAGCCCGCCGCAGCCCCGAGCGTGCCTGTGTCGGACAGCGCCCGCCTCGGGCGCTCCAGCTCGGTCAGGATCCTGCCGCGAGAGCCGTCGGCCCCGGCCCCTGAAGTCGAAGGCTGAGCCGGGCCCGCTCAGTCCCCGTCTGCCTCCTTCAGATAGCTGGCGATCACCCGGTCGAGCTGCCAGGCCTCGGCCGGCAGGTGGTGCTCTCGTGCCCACCGGACGGTGAACTGGTCGCTCCCGGAAGCCTCGAGCAGCTCGGCTCCTATGCGATCGTGCGCGAGGTACTTGGCTACCTCCGAGCCGAAGCGACCCTGCCAGCGACAGGCGCGGCTACGGCCGAAGCCGATGGCGAGGACCGTGGCGAGCACCCGGCCGAAGGTGCCGAGGCGCGAGCGGACCTTGCCGACGTCATGGAGCAGGCCGGCCGCAGCGAAACCGGGCGGCAGCTCGCTCTCGCTCAGCCCGTCCTCGAGCGCCAGGCGCAGGGCGTCTCGAGCCACTCCGATGCCATGACGCCGGTCCGGGCCCGACATCCGGGCGAAGAGCTCACGCTCGGGTGGCGAGAGGCGCTCTTCGGCCCAGCAGGCGTCTTGTGGGGAGGGGCCGGCCGGAGAGAGGGCACCGAAGAACCTGACGGCCAGGTGCCAAGCTGACCCGAAGCCGCCGAGCGAGAGACGGCGGTCGGCCCGTCGAGCTGAAGACGCCCCACGACTCCTCCCGCCCACGACCCAAACCCTAATGGGCCTGGCCCACGAGCTTTGTCGACGCTCCGGCTTGGTCCGTCTGCGGCTCGATGTGACGGCCCAGAGCCGGCCTGGCCGCCCGACGAGTCCGACAGCCCGCCGGGCCCCCTCGCCCCGGGACTCTCTTCGTCCCCGCAGCGGCTAGACCGTTGGTGCACCGCCTGGCTGGCCGGTGCGTGGCCACAGTGGCAGCTGAGCGAGATGTGGGCCTGCCGGCCCGCCGTGAGACCGATGGAACCTGACGACCCGACCCCGTCCGATCCGCCGCGGGAGCCCCGGAGCCAGCGCGAGCTCGACGCTCTTGGCCGGGCGGTGCGAAAGGCGCGTGCCCAGACGAGCCCGGCCAGCAGGCCCGAGGCGAGCTCCGCCCCGCGGGGGCGGAGCCTTTACAAGGCGTCAGCCGGGCGCGAGTTGGCCGGGGCGTTCTGGAGGCGAGCCAGCCGGACGGCAGGGGTGTTGGCGATAGCGGCTGTCCTCGCTGTCGGGATCGACCTCGCCGTCGGCGCCGGCGGTCGCTCTCGAGTGCCGCTCGCCGCTCGCCGTCACCGCGAGACCACCACCTCGAGCTCGACCACAACCCCGACGAGCACCTCGCCCAGCACCACCACCACCTCGAGCTCGACCACCACCACCTCGAGCTCGACCACCACCACCACCTCGAGCTCGACCACCACCACGATCCCCGCGCCGGGAGCAGGTCCTGTGCTCGTCTCGGTCGAACCTCGGCAGGCGGGGCCTGGCAGCGTCTTGGTGCTGGGCGGGCGAGGCTTTTTCAGCGCCAACGGCGTCATCGTGGCCGAGGTGGCCGGCCACCCTGCCCCGACTAGGTGTCCGCAACAGTCACAGTGCGAGGTGACGGTTCCCGACCTGCACAGGAGAGCGGGGAAGGTGCCAATCTCGATCACGACCTCGAGCGGGACCTCGAACGTGGTCTTTTTCGAGTACCTCTGATGAGCAGCGCTCTCGCCGCCAGCTGGCGCTGTGCGCCGGCGCGGGCCAGCACGCCGTGACTGCTCGCGGCGGGCCCCTGCGAGGGCTCGCCGCGCCGGCTCGAGGGCTGCCCGGGGAGGTGGCCGCCGGTTGCGGCTGCCGGAGGCCGGGGCCGAGCCGCGTCGGGTCTCACTTTGCCTTCTGGCCGAGGAGGCGACGCCCGGCGGCGGCTAAGCAGTAGCAAGCTTTGGGGAGATGTGTTGGCTGTCCCCGAGCGCTCCTGTCCGCCTGCAGGCCGCCCGAGGCCGTCGGCGGATGCCATCGGGTCCGGCGGGTGCCCGCGGGACCGGGAGCAGTCGGTGAGCAGGAGCCGGGAGCGGCCCCGTTGGAGGCGCCGCCTCTTGCGGGTCGTCCTTTCGCTTTTCGGGCTGCTCGTCGCCCTGGCCGCCGCTTCTTTCGGATACGAGCTCTCTCTGCCAGGAGTCGGCGACGCTCCGGCCAAGGTCGCTGCGATCGTGCACTCGCATCACGGCAGGCTCGCGACTCTTCCGCTGCCAAAGAAGCTGGCGAAGGCGATCGTGGCGGTGGAGGACGAGCACTTTTACTCGAACGTCTTCGTAAACGTCTTCGACGGCGCGGCTCGGGCCGCGGTGGCCTCCGTCGAGCGAGGGGGCGACCCAGGCGGCAGCACGATCGCCCAGCAGCTGGCCAAGCAGCTCTACCCTCACGGCCCCGGCCTGGCTGGGACCTTGGAGGAGATAGCTCTCGGGGTCAAGCTGTCTCTCGTCTTCTCCAAGCCGAAGATCCTCGAGATGTACCTGAACGCCATCTACTTCGGCAACGGCTACTGGGGTGTCGTCCAGGCGGCGCGTGGCTACTTCGGCGTCAGCCCGTCTCAGCTCAACTGGGCGGAGGCTTCCATGCTTGCCGGCCTGCCGCAGGCGCCGAGCGCTTACGACCCGGTCCATCATCTGAGGCTTGCCAAGGAACGGCAGCACCACGTCCTCGACCAGCTGGTCGACAACCACATGCTCACAAAGGCGCGGGCCAGGGCGGCGTACAGGGCCCGTCTCCCGCTCCTGGCCACCTGAGTGCTGGCCACCTGAGTGCTGGCCACCTGAGCGCATGGCCAGCACTCCTCCGGGCTGGAGCCTGCACGGGGGCGGCAGGCCAAGGCACTCCTATCCTGCTGGCCTACGATCTCGCCTGAGCACCGGCAGGTCGAGCAGGGGCGTAGTTCGCGATGCCTCGGGTCCGTCGGGCGGTGCGTGAGAGACGAGGAGAGACAGGTGACACCTCACCGCCAGGAGGTCCGCTGGGCCGCTCGGACACAAAAGAGCGGTGCTCGGGCGTGACCGAGCTGTTCGTGCTCCCCCTCGGCGAATGCTGTTGCAACTACGAGGTGGTGGCTCCAGGGCTTCGAGATGGCCACCGCGCCCACATCCCGGTGAGCGCCTTCCTCATTCGGCTGAGCGATGACAGTCTCGTGCTCGTCGACACCGGGATGAGCCGCCTGCACGTCGCCGATCCGGAGCTCACCTGGAGGGGGTCTCCGTCCGAGAACGCTCTCGTCCCCACCATGCGCCCCGAGGACAGCCTGCTCTTCCGCCTCGCCCAGCTGGAGGTGGCGCCGCAGGACATCGACTACGTCGTGAACACCCATCTCCACTTCGACCACGCCGGCAACAACGACCTGCTCGGCGGCGCCAAGTTCTTCGTGCAGCGAGCGCAGTACGAGCAGGCGAAGGAGAATCCGAGCTTCCCGAACCAGTACTGGAACCTGCCCTCTTTGAGCTACGAGCTGCTCGACGGGAAGGCTCGGCTCTTCGACGCCATCGACCTCTTCCCCACCCCGGGCCACTGCGAAGGGCACCAGTCGGTGGCGGTGGACCTCTCCGAGACAGGAACGGTCATGATCTGCGGCGACGCCGTCTACTGCCAGGACAACTACGACCACGACTCGTGGGGCGGTCAGGCCGACCCGGTGCTGGCACGCGAGAGCGCCCTCATGCTCGCCTCGGTGGCCGCCGAGCGCCAGGCGATGATGATCTACGGGCACGACATCGCCCAGCAGCGAACGTTGCGTCTGGCGCCCGGAGCCTCCTATCGGTAAGCCCTTCGATGGCCAGCCGGCTGAGGAGATGCTGTCGGAGCCGGGTCGGTTCAACGCGGGCCTCCACTGGCTGGCGCGGTCTCGGGCACACGGAAGCGCCCGTCCTCTCTGGCCCGCCCCCGATGAGCGCTCGAGGTCCGTCGCGGTGGCCCGGGCTCTCGGAGAAAGGAGCAGGACGAACCGGGCCGGCTCGCCCCTCGCGCCGGGCTGCTCGCTCGGGGCCGCGAGTCAGGCTGCTCGAGCGACCGCCGCGCCCATGCGTTCGACAGCCTCGCTCAGCAGGCTTGCAGAGGTGGCGAAGTTGATCCGGGCACAGCGCTCACCGCCGGTCCCGAAGGGAGGCCCGGCG
>DAHWQF010000241.1 GCA_027334785.1 Acidimicrobiaceae bacterium | reverse complement strand
CGATGCTGTCGAGGCGTGGCCCTTCGAGGGCGTGCTTGCAGCGCTCGAGCGGGGGACGCTGCCCGACTGGCGACGGCTGGTCCGTGCCATCAACGCCGACCCGTGGGGGACGGTCGCCCGACAAGTCGAGGAAGCACAGGAGCTCGGGCTCCCCTACGGCGTGGGGACCCTTTTCGCCGAAGCGGTCAAGACGGCCCGTGCTCAGGCCGCACGAGCCGAGCGGGAAGCAGTCGCCGCCGAGGTCCGTGCGTTGGTCAGCTGTTCTGGGTTGACGCGTTCGGAGTTCGCCGAACGGATCGGTACCTCAGCCTCGCGACTGTCGACTTATATGTCAGGAAAAGTGACGCCGTCGGCAGCTCTGCTCATCCGCATGCAAAACTTGGCCGCAAAGACGACCGCCGTGCGATCAGGTGCAGGGAGCCACAGGACGCGTCCTAGGACGGTCCAAGCCACCGAGCCGTTACAGCACGACCAGTAGCGTGCCGCTCAGGGCCGTCCCCCGGTGTGGGAGCGCTCCAGGGCTGCGGGCCGTTCCTCTTTCCGGGGGTCTTTTCCATGCCCCTATGTGGGGTGGGCGAACGTCTCAACGGGTTGCTACGTCTTGCCCGCCGAAACCCTCCCCATCGCGGCTGAACTACAACGAGAGACGGGCGGCAGCAGAACGGGGCCTCGGTTGCTCCTTCTCACCGTTGGTTTTGGCGGGGAAAGGCTACCTCCTGCAGCAGCAGCTCGATCGTGGCGGCCGCAGGTATGGCGACGAGGGCCCCGACAAGGCCGAGCAGGGTACCACCGATCAGAGTGGCAATGATGGTAAGACCGGGGCTCACCTTTACCGTATGCTTCATAACCCGCGGGTTCAGCAGGTAATCCTCGACGAGCCGGTAGACGATGTAGAAGATACCGGTAGCGATGGCGAGCGGAACGCCCCGGGTGAGCGATACGGCCGTGACCACCAAGCCGGCGATAGTTGAGCCGACCATCGGTATAAGGTCGAAAAGAGCCACGAAGATGGCTAAAAGCAACGCATAGGGGACGCCGAAGACGCTCAGCCAGATAAATGTACCGGTGCCGGCCACTGCGGAGGTGAGCAGGTTGCCCAGCATGAACCCGCCCACCCGGTCGAAAACCTCTTCGGTGAGCAGCTCGACGCGATGGCGACGGCTTATCGGGACCAGTGACAGCCAGAGCCTCTTAACGCCCGGGAGAGCTACGAGGAAGTACACGGTCATCACGGCGACGCTCACTGTCGCCACCCCGAGTGAGAGCACGAGCTTGCCGGCACCCAATACCCCGCCCGTAATAGAGGTGATGTCCAATTTCGACTTCCCCTTGAAATATCTAGTCAGGTGGAGCCTGGCGACCAGATTGCCCGCCCAACCCCGTCCGGAGGCCAAGTTCGCCTTGTAACGGGGGTAATTGGTCACCAAGATTTGCGCCTCGTGGGTCACCGGGGGCACCGCAGCAATTACAAAGGCACCGACGGCGATAGCTAGGCTGAGCGTGACCATGGCAACAGCCAGGCGGCGGGACAGGCCATGTCGGACGAGGACGACCAAGATGGGGTTCAAGCCCACCGCAATGAACAGGGCCAGCCCGATCAGGACTAGGACGCTAGTGATGTCGCCAATGGCCCGGCCGATTACGTAGGCCGCGCCCAGCCCTAGCCCGCCGGTGAGGCCCACGTAGAACGGCGTCCGGCGGTCCAGCGGCCGGCCGGCCACCCCGAGGTTCTTGCCGGTCTTGTCGTCTTGGCTCTCTACTCCCGGCGGGAGGACAATCCCGGCAGGCGGCGGGGCAGTTGCCGGGTCGGCGCCCAAGGCCGGTTCAGGCACGGGCGCGCCCGTCCCGTTGGGGGCAGTGTGGTTTTCCATTGCTCCTGCTTTTCAGTGGGTCTGGGCCAGGTCGGCTCTGTACGGCGCACACTTGAGGGCGGCCCTATGGGCCTCGGCCCCGCTCAGCTCGGTCTCCATGACTTAAAGAGCAGTTCCCTGATCTGTTCTTTCGTACACCCTCCATCGAAAGGATGGCCCGCATAACCGACCGAGCCGTCCCCTTATACCCTGAGCAGGAACGACCGAAACGGCGCTGCAGGTGGGGCGACGCCGACGTCGCCGGCAACCTCCAGCACTATGGGCCCGCTACCCTCGCAGGCGCAGCGATGTACGAGGGCGCGGCTCACCTGCCCGTGGGCCCATCCCGGTCTTCGGGTTGGTACTCGGGGTCGTCTACGAGGGGGAGCGGCGAGCCGCAAGCTTGGCGGAACTGACCCGCCACCAACGCAATCCGCGTGCTGCCGCCGAGCGCAACGGGCATGACGACCAAGAAGCCGGTGGGACATCCTCGATGGTCCCCGAGGTGCCGTTCTGCGCTCCCCGTCTCTGGCTGAGACCGGTCGTTCGGCGCTGGCCCTCTGAGTAGCACGTTCTGTGCCGAAGACGACCTTGCCTACGGCGAGCGAGGTGGCGCAAGAACCGTCGATCCGTACTCTTCGCTGCGGGTCAGCGTCCGTGAAGATCCCACGCAGTAAGGGATGTTCTGTCCTGGTCAGCCGACGTCACTGCCTCGATGGGGGGCTTGGGCAGGACGGGTGTGCCAGACACCGGGGCGAGCACGAAGCCGTTGCTCGCGTCAGGGAAAGACAATGAGGGGTCCCTCGAGACGGATTCGGCGATCCGTGAGCCTTCGAATCCAGGCCGGACGGCGACCGACCTGCACCGAACGATCTCCCATTTTGCTGCGTGGGCTGGGTCTTGCACCGCCGTCGACGCGGTAGCCGTCCGGGTGGCATCTCGACGTGCTCCCACGGTCCGGACCAGACCAGCCGTATATCTGGCCGATGGTCAGTATATACTGGAGGCGTGAGTAAGCACCTGGTGGATCTGGACGAACAAGCTCTGAGCGTTGCCCAGGCCCGACTCGGCACCAGGACCATCAAGGACACGGTGAATGCCGCCCTGCGCCGCGCCGGCGAGGACCGCGACCTGAAGGTCGCGGCCGCCCTTGACGTCCTGGGTCACACCGACCTCGTCGATCGCGTCGAAGCGTGGCGCTGAGCTATCTGATCGACACCAGTGTCCTCAAGCGGATGGGCCAGCCCGTCGTACGGGCCGCCATCGAGCCGCTGACGGCGCGAGCCGAGGTCGCCCGACCCACGATGTGCGATCTCGAGGCCGGTTACTCGGCGCGAAGCGCCACGGAATGGGACCAGCTCATGGCCGCCCTGGACGTCTTCGCCCCCGTGGAGATCACTGCGGCGCACTTCCGCCGGGCTCTGCAGGTCCAGCGCCTCCTGGCCGAGCGCAGCCAGCGAGGCCGCAAGATCCCCGACTTGGTGATAGCGGCCGCCGCCGAACAGTTGGACCTGACCGTGCTGCACTACGACGGCGACTTCGACCTGATCGCTGCGGTCACCAGCCAGCGCACCCGCTGGGTCGTGCCGGCTGGCCAAGCAGACTGACCGAGCGACGCACCGAACACTCCATCCCGAGTACCCTTGCGCCAGGCCCGGCGACGCCGGGTTCGGCGATCCGGAGAGCCCCGACGGGCGTCGCGAGGAAGCCGGCCAGGGCTAGGCGCTCGTAGGTGGAGCATTGGGTCTCCGCGCACAAGTGGGCGCACTCGACCGTGCGCAACTACGGGGGCGGCCTCGGCACCTTCATGGACTACCTCATCGACGACCGCTACGGCTGGGCTGAGCTTTGCCGCAGGCGCATGGGGGCGGCGCCCTCGCAGATCTGCCACGAGGACAACACCGCCGTACACGTAAGCGAGTACGAGGGCGACCCCCGGCGCCGCCCGCTCAGCCGTGAGGAGCTGCAGGCGTTCTTCGACGCCGCCGGCGAGCGGGTGGGGAGGGTCCTGGCGGAGGGCCGCAAGGGCGCGCTGGCACCGTTCCGTGACGCCACCTTGTTCCAGGTCACCTACGCCTGGGGGCTCCGGCGCCGGGAAGCGGCCATGTTGGACGTGGGGGACTTCAGGGCCAGCCTCGCCGCCCCGGAGCTCGGGCGCCTCGGGGTCTGCCATGTCCGCTGGGGCAAGGCGATGAGGGGCAGCCCGCCTCGGCGGCGGGAGGTGTTCACGTTGATGCCCTGGGCCTCGGAGGCAAAAGGGTGGCCCCACCGACGATGCCCTCTACCATGGTGGGCGTGCCTGGGGCACCGATGGTTCGTCAGGCGCACGTCATCCCGGCTGAGGGTGCCGAAGTGCGCGTCCCGGGGGACGTCGCTGAGTTGCTGGGCGACGACGCCTAGCTGGAAGTTGGCCCTCAAGGGTAGTGACACTGCGGCCAAGGAAGCTGCGCACCGCGTCACTGGTAAAGGCGGCCGCGGTCGCCCCGCTCGATGATGCCCGCCGGCTTCGTCACGCACGAGGTGCCCTCACCGAGCATGAGCGGGAGGCACTGGCGGAGCTCCTCAGCGGGTGAGCCCCGAGGACGTACCGCCTGGGCCCGCCCCGAGCTACGTTTTGACACCCTCCTATGGCACGAATTTGGCACGCCGGCGAACCCGCGAGCCAGCCTGAGGCTCTGGCATCAGCGAGCAACTCGCTCCATGGCATGACCACCCGGCTCGCGATCCCAGCGGGTGCTGAGGCACGGCGGCCCGGTGGTGTGTATCACATCTTCCCCCTTGTGATACAATGGCCACATGCGAAGCCTTCGGCTTGATCCTGACCTCGATGAGAAAGTTCGCCGCGCAGCGGCAGCGAGGGGCGAGTCCGTGTCCCAATTCCTCCGTCGCGCTGCGGCAGAGCGAGTTGAGGAGACGCTGGCCAGCCACCGGAGCGAGCGCTTCATCGACGTTGCAGGGGTGGTCCACGGCGGTGGCGGCCGTGCCCGGAGGACCGGAGCCACGTTCACCGAATCCCTCGTGGAGGACCGCAGGCGCCGGTGACGCTCACCGACGCAGGTCCCCTCATCGCGATCATTGACGCCGACGAGCCTGACCACGCTTCGTGCATGGATGCGCTGGATCAGCTCACCCTCCCACTCGTCACGACGTGGCCGGCATTCACCGAAGCGATGTACCTGCTCGCCCGGGCGGGAGGCATTCGAGCTCAACAAGCCCTCTGGCGCCTGGTGTCAACTGATCGACTCGTCGTTGCAGACCTCTCGCCTTCCGCGGTCGACCGGAGCGCTCGATTGATGGACCAGTATGCGGACCGACCGATGGACCTGGCGGACGCCACCCTCATGGCGCTTGCGGAGGAGCGCGGCGATCGGCTGATCTTCACCCTCGACGACGACTTCCAGATGTACCGGTTCCGAGGGCGGCAGCGGTTCGAGACGATCCCCATGCAGTGACCGCCCAAGGCAGTTCGAGTCCACTAGGGAGTGCCCGCTGACCGACCCCCATGACCAGCAGGAACTATCGCCAAATTTCTAGTGGGCCGTAGGCACTCCTATTCGAACCTGCCCGAACTGCAAGAGCGCATCAGGTCCCTGTTCGGAGACTGAAGCTCAGCGCGGATCGGTCGAGTACGCAACGGACCGGTGACGGACAGCGAGCACGCGCACCAGACGCTGATCGTCGTCCACTTGGTAGATGATTCGGTACGTACCGACTCGAAGCGACCGCAGCCCGCGTAGCCGTCCCCGAAGCAGGTGACCGGCCTCGGGCTCACGCTCGAGAAGTCCGAGAGCCTC
>DAHWQF010000240.1 GCA_027334785.1 Acidimicrobiaceae bacterium | reverse complement strand
CGTGCTCAGCTCGCTAGCGCTCGCCCGCCTCCAGCCTTCGGCTTCCGGCGGCTACATCGGGTGCCAACGAGATCCAAACGACCGCTACGTCAAAGGCTTTTCCCCGCTCCTCAGGCCTAAAAAGTCGTCCCGTGCTGGAATGTCTCTCGCGGAGTGCAGCTCAATAGATCTTATTATCTCTCGCGCGTTACGCCGCGGGTGCAGCGCTCGACTTGGCGGATATCCGGCGCTTTCCCGGGCCAATCTCGCGCCCAGGTCGATGCTCCTACGGTTGTCAAGGGGATGATTGACATTCCTCGGCCCTGGCTGGCACCTCCTTTTGCGAGCGCGGCCTGCTCAGGGTTAGCGGACGCCGCCGGCGGGTAAGAGACAGCGATGCCGTTAGCCGGGCTGAAAAAACACTCCGGTCCAGCTTATGATCGGCCGCCCAGCCACGCCAGCGGGTCGGCACAGGATGGGGGTAAAGGCAAAGAGGCGAAGCGGGCGGCCGCGGCTCTGCCTTCAGGGGCGACACGTGCCCGCTCCAAGCCCGCTGTCAGGCGGTTCGCCAGAGCCGGTATTGCGTCGCGCGGTGTGATATACGTCGTACTGGCCGCCATGGCGGTCGATATAGCAGTCAGCCGTCGGGCGCCGGCCGATGTCAACGGCCATGGCGCGCTCGTAGACGTTGGCCGCCTGCCGGGCGGGAGGGCACTGCTGGGGTTGCTCGGCGTCGGCATGGCGGGATATGCGTGTTGGCGGGCTCTTCAGGCTCTCAGCCGCTCGTCGAGCGTCGGCGGGGCGAGTTCGGAGCGCCTGCCCATGGGGCTGTGGTCGCCCAGAAAGACGAAAAAGGAAAGCCAGCGAACGCAGCAACGGGCCGTCGAGGCTGGCTCGTGGGTGGAGCGGGTCGGGTTCCTCGCCTCTGCCGCCATCTACGCCAGCCTCTGCTGGCAAGCTTTCGATCTCATGGTGGGCTCGAGCGGCAACGGGACCAGCGGCGGCGGAGTCTCGTCGCACCCTCAACCGCTCGTCGGCAGTGTACTTCGCTGGCCAGGAGGCCCAGGTTGGGTTGCGCTCGGGGCGGTTGCCGTAGGTGGAGGGGGCATCGCCCTCGGGGTTTGGGGCTGCTTTCACGACTACTCCAGAGTCTTCGGGAGCCGTCGCCGGCACGGCGCGGTGTTGACCGCGGCGCGTGCGACAGGTATTGCTGGCGAAATGGCCCGTGGCTCGATGTTGGTCCTGGTCTCGGTTTACCTGCTTGGCGCGGCCGTGAGCGACAACCCGTCTCGGGCCAAGGGGCTCGGGAGCGCCCTGGGGGCATTTGTGCGTTTACCGGCAGGACCACCGCTACTGGGCCTGGCGGCAGCGGGTTTGCTCTGTTTTGCCGGCTACTCGGCCATCGAAGCGCTCTACCGGGACATCTAGTCACCAAGTTGGGCTACAGGATGGGTTCGTTGCTGCGCGACATTTGGCGCTCTTGGCCCCCGGCTTTGCGGCCAGCCGCGGCGACGGCTGCATTGAGCGCCCGTAGGCGCGCGCGGCTTCGGTGTCGAAAGGGAGAGGGTCAAAGGCTGCCTCTGAGCGTTGTAGCCGGTCTTGCCGGCGGGACCGCTCGTCATGGTCCTCGGTGGCATGGGGGCCGGCCGCCAGCTCGGCCAAGGTCACCGAGCTGACTGCGACTCCCACTGGCAGCACGGCAGGGTCAAGTTTCTCCAGGTCGATGACTACCGAATGTGTCGATGACCCCGCGGGGGGCGTGCTGGCCTGGGTCAGGCACGTGGCCCGGTCTCTTGGGAGCTCAGGCGGTCGAGGTCTTCGCGGAACCTTGCCCGGTCGACGCTGGGCGCCTGGCGGAACAGCGCTACGGCGGTACCCGAACGCACGAAGCGGCGTCGACGGAGCGGGGACAGGTCGCCCACGGGGGTCCCGTTCCTGGTGACTACGAAGGACTCGCCTTCCTCCAGGCGCCGCATTATCTCGGTGTTGTCGTTGCGCAGCTCCCGCTGGGCGATCTCTCTGGTCCTGGCACAGGCGTAGCACATCGTGCTACGCCTCGCCCCCCTCGCCCGAGCTCTTGGCTTGAGAGGCGAAGCAGGACTGTGCCCACGCCTTGGCGGACGGGGCCGCGGCTTCGGGCACGCCCTCCTGGGCGACAACAAAGTGGAGTGCCTGCTCGAGGGCCTGGAGCCCACCGGTGCCGTCGCCAGTCCCCGCAAGGAGCTGGCCACCGAGCTCTTGGGCGACCTCGGGCGCCTCGACGCCCAGCTGGCCGAGGTGGCGAGCGCCTCGAGGCCGTCGTGGCAGCATCTCGTACGACCACGACCGAGATCTTCGGTGTGGGCCCGGTCTGGCGGCGACCACCCTCGGCATGACCGGCGACGTCAGCCGGTCCCCCAACAAGGACCACTTCGCCGCCTATAACGGCAGCGCCCCAATAGAAGTTCCCTCCGGGCTGAAGAAGCTTACCGGCTCTCCATGAGGGGCAACCGCCAGCTGGACCACGCTCTCCACCTGGCGGCCATCACTCAGGTCCGTTGCCGCCACAGCGAGGGCCGTGCCCTACTACGACCGCAAGGTCGCCGAGGGCAAGGTCCACAAGGAGGCCCTGCGGGCGTTGAAACGCCGCATCAGCGACGCGCTCTTCGCCGCCATGGTGGCCCGACGCCCGGCGCGAACACCAACAAGAGAGCCAGGCAGGCGGCCCGGGAGGGCAAAGGGGGAACGGCTCTGTAGCCTGCGCGGCCGGCTCACACCCCGCAGTACCGGCTCTTCGGCCAGGCCACTCCCGGGCCAGCTCCAAGGCTACGCCTCGCCGGCGCGCGGCGGAGCCGATCGCCATCCCTGGGAAGCAGAAAAAAGTCTGCCGGGCCTCTTGACATACAAAGAGGACTCGCTCTGGGACCGAGCCATCGCCGGCGAGGCCCAGGGCATCTTGGAGGGTGCGCTGGCGCAAGGCCCGCCGGGGCCGTACCAGCTGCAGGCAGCCATCGCCGCCTGCCATTCTTCGGCGACGGACAGCGCGAGGACGGACTGGGCTGCAGTCGAGCACTTGTACCGGCAACTCGGAGAAATGACCCGTTCTCCGGTGGTCGGGCTCAACTGGCCGGTGGCGCTGGCGATGGTGAAGGGCCCGCAGGTGGGGCTGGAGGTGACCGAACGGCTGGTGGCTGACGGCGCTCTCGTGGGCTACTACTTGCTGGCGGCCACGCGGGCGGACTTCCTCCTGCGCCTCGGGAGGTGTTCCGAAGCGGCCGCCGCCTACCGGGGGGCACTCGCCCTTGTGGGCACCGAACCCGAGAGGAGGTTCGTCGAGAGCCGGCTGGCAGAGGTCGCCCAAGGTTGAACGGGGGCGGAGGCCCTATTGTCGAGACGAGAGCGCCGGCGTTGGCCCGGGGCGGGGGCAAGTTGCGGGACGAACGACAAAGTGGGGAGGACTTCTATGCGGGTATGTCTCGTGAGCGCTCACACGGCACGAGGGTGGCACCAGGTGGTGCTGGCGGTGGCCGTGGCGGTAGGGCTGTCGTGGATGGGACCGGCCGGCGCCGGCGGGGGCGGACTGGGGTTCGCTGCCGCTCATGGCGCGGCAGGGCCACGTGTGGCCGGGCCGGCAGGGCGGCGTGTGGCTCGGGTTGCCCGGGTTGCAGGGCGACCTGTGGCGCCGGCGGGCCAAGGCAGGCTCATTCCTAGGGGAAGTCTGCCGCTGCACACGGCCGGCGCCCGGATCGTCAACCGGTTCGGCCGGCCGGTGCACTTGGCCGCGGTCAACTGGTACGGGGGTGAATCGGTTGATTTCGCACCGGGCGGGCTGCAGTTGCGGTCTCTCAAACAGATCGTGAGCGAGATCCGCCGGCTCGGTTTCAACGCCGTGCGGTTGCCCTACTCCAACCAAATGGTAGAGCAGGACCCGGTCGTGCCCGACTATGCCGTGGCCGCCAACCCCGAGCTCAAGGGCCTTCACGCCATGCAGGTCTACGAACGAGTGGTGCACGCCCTTACCGGTCAGGGGATAGCAGTGGTCCTCGACGACCACAACAGCAACGCCGAGTGGTGCTGCAGTGACAGCGACGGCAACACCCTCTGGTACAACTCGCGCTACCCGCAGCGGGCATGGCTCTCGGACTGGAAAGAAATGGCTGCGACTTTCCGTAACGACCCATTGGTGATCGGCGCCGACTTGCGCAACGAGCCGCGTGGCGCCGCCACCTGGGGCGGCCCCCCGTCGACCAACTGGCCGGCGGCCGCCGAGCTTGGCGGTGACGCGGTCCTGTCGGTGAACCCGCACCTGCTTATTTTCGTGGAGGGCATCAGCTACGCCGGCGACTTGTCGGGGCTAAAGCATCTCCCCGTGGTCTTGGACGTCCCCCACCATGTCGTCTACGAGGCGCATGATTACGCGTGGTACGAGTCCGGCTTCTCAAGCTACAAGCAGTGGTACGAGCAGGTGTACCCGAAGTGGGCTTATTTGGTCACGGGTCCAAAGCCCCAGCCGGTTTGGGTGGGCGAGTTCGGCACGTGCGACACGGCCGCTAGCTGTGTCTCGGACAGCACGAGCGGGTCGAACGGCTTTTGGTTCCATATCCTGACGACGTTCCTGCAGCGCTACGACGTCAACTGGTGTTACTGGCCCATCAACGGCACCCAGTCCACCGGTACCAGCCGCAGCTATGGCGCGGCTGAGACCTATGGCGTGCTCAACGCGAAATGGGACGGGCCGGCGCTGCCGGCGCTCACCGAGCGCTTGGCGCAGATCGAGCGCTCCTAAGCGGAGGGCCAGGGCAGGGAGCTAGGCGCGGTGTCACTTGCCACTGCGAGCTGGGACGGGAGTTGGCAGGGAGCAATAGGGCGGGGAGCAGTAGGGCGGGGAGCAGCAGGGCGGGGAGCATGGGACCAGTAGGACAGCGGGGGCAGCGGCGGCCGGAAAGGAGCTTTCTGGGTGCGCTTTTGTTTTCTCGGCGCGCTTTCCCCCTACACAGGGACGCCAGGCATACCGAGAAGCTGGGACCGCACCCAGAAGGGCTCGCCAGAGCGTTTCTGGGCGCACCTGGCGTCGTCGAGACAGGGCTTCAGTACGATCCTGGGCGCCCGGAGCCATAGAAGGCCACTGACGGCGCAGGCAAGAGCACGGTCGGCGTCTTCGGGCCCATCCCACGCCGTGGAGGGAACGTGTGGCGCTCTCGTGCGTACGCACGGGTTGCGTAGAGGGCACACCGGGCGCCGGCGCCGTGAGAAAGCGCCGGCGCCGTGAGAAAGCGCCGGCGCCGTGAGAAAGCGCCGGTGCCGTGAGAGCGCCGTGGAGCCGTGAAAGGGCGCCGGCTCGACCTCTACACCTTTTTTGGCGGCACCACTTGAAGGTGGAGCTCGGCGAGCTGCTCAGGCGTGACTGGCGCCGGCGCCCCCATCATCAGGTCGCGCGCGTTTTGGGCGAGCGGGAAGGCGATTACCTCCCTCAGGTTGGGCTGGTCCTCCAAGAGCATGAAGAGCCGGTCGAGGCCGGGGGCGATGCCGGCGTGAGGGGGCGGGCCGTAGCGGAAGGCGTTCCAGAGCGCCGGGAAGCTGCGGGCGACCCGTTCGCGTGAATAGCCGGTGATGGCAAAGGCTTTTTCCATCAGCTCGGGTAGGTGGTTGCGCACCGCGCCCGACGAGAGCTCGAGTCCGTTGCACACGACGTCGTACTGGTAGGCGACG
>DAHWQF010000023.1 GCA_027334785.1 Acidimicrobiaceae bacterium | reverse complement strand
CGTTCAAGATCTGCGATGACGCCGTACTCGTCCGGTTCAAGGTGAGCGACGACGAACCGACCAGCGGCGAGATCTTCGATGAAGCCGAGGCGAGCACCGCGCCCGAGCCGACGCCCGAGCAAGTAGTCGACCTCTGCGGTAACGGGAGCCGGAACTACAAGCTCGCCTGGCTCCTCTCGCAGTACCGCCTCTACAGCCGAACGCAGGCGGTCGCGCCGATCTGCGACCGCGATCAGAGGAGCGGCGTCGAGGACGACCGTCAATCGCCGAAGCCCTCGAGCAGCTCACCCTCCGGGACATCGGCGATGGAACCACCCGGACCATCGGCGATGCCGATGAGTGCGAAGTTCCTGTCCCCTTTACGTTCGGGCTCGTAGAGCCGGATCGCCCGGCGAATGACCTCTGCCTGAGACGTCCCCTCGCGGTCGGCGAGCGCGGCAAGTCGAGCAATTTCTTCCGAGGTCAGGTAGACACTCGTCTTGTGCACCTACGTAGGGTAGCATATAGGGCACTCGATCAGTGGTCGGTCGAGGACTCGAACTTCGCGATTCAGGTGCCGGTCGCCGTCGTCAACGGTCGCCTTGGGCCGCGTTCCGCCGATGCTGGTGCCGTGGACAAGCGACAGAATGTTGACGCACTACACCCCCTCCGGGGGCCCGGCTATCGTTGTGGCCCAGGTCCTTGTGTTGGCTACGACTATGGCTACGACTATGGGTACGGCTACCAGTACGGGCCTCGCTTCAGGGCGAACCGCCGTCCACGCAGCGAGGACTTGGAGGGGTACTTGGACGAACAAGAAGCTGAACTTGCGAAGGTGAAGGCAGGGCTTGGCGCCCTGTGCCGCGGACGCGAGGCGAGGGCTTGAGCTCTCCTGCCCCTGGCGAGGGCGCTCGGGCCGGTGTAGGCGGGCCCACCGGGCCCACCGGGCCCACCGTGGTCGCCATACCAGTAGGCGAGGACGGTCAGGTGGGCCCGTGGGGGCGTGCGCACACGGTCGTCATTGCGACCGTGCAAAAAGGCACTGTCTTTGGATGGGAGGAGTGCGAGGTCGGCTGGGATGCCTTGCATGACACCGGGAGCGGCGCCGCTCACCATGCACGGGTGGCTCGCTTTGTGAAGGAACGTGGTGTGCAGGCGGTGGTTGCCCACCACATGGGCGAAGGTATGCGCCAAATGCTCGAGCGCATGCACCTCCAGGTCCACCTTGGTGCGAGTGGGGAGGCACGCGAGGCCGCACGGCTCGGCGAGTTGTCACCGCCGGCCCCTTAGGCCGCTGGGGCGCAGCGCTCCAACCTTGCGCCTGGTCTGACCTCCTCCCAAAGTGACCTGGCAGGGACCTTGGGCCCTGTTGGCGAGCACTTCCCGAGCCCTACGATTACTGGCACTCGGCACAAGTTTCTTCCCTGTTCGGGGGGAAGGTCGCAAATGTCTGTAAGCAACCAGGGTCATGGAGGCGGTGTGGGCAAGGTCCCGCCCCGTCCCGGTGGCCGTCCCAACAACTCGGCGGGCAACAAGACGGCGGTGCCACCTCGGCCCTCGACGAAGACCGGCGGGGCCTCGGGCTCTCGCGGGTCGGCTGGTCGTGCTAACTCTCGGCTCTCGGCGCGCCAAATCGAAGAACACAGGCACCGGCGCAACATCAACGCGGCCCTCGGTGCAGCCGGCGTGGTCGTCGTTGTAGTCATCGTGATCATTGCCATCTCCCTCACGGGGACGACAAAGAAGCCCAAGCCCGCTGCGGGTTCGGTGAGCGGCCAGTACGACATCCCGGCGAGCACCGTGGCCAAGGTGGAGGGCGTACCGGTCAAGGCCCTCGTGGCGGCGGCAGCGGCCGTACCTCGCTCTGCCTGGTCGGCCGCCAAGGCCGGCGACGCCGTGCCGCCTCAGGCCCTCCCTGTGGGCAACAAGGCGCTGATGGACGGGACAAAGCCACAGATCCTCTATATTGCCGCCGAGTACTGCCCGTTTTGCGCCGCCCAGCGTTGGGCACTGGTTATGGCCCTGTCGAAGTTCGGTACTTTCAGCGGGCTCCGGGGGACTTCCTCTTCTCCCACCGACGTTTACGCGAGCACGCCGACGTTCAGCTTTTACAATTCCACGTTCACGAGCAAGTACCTGTCGTTCGTCGCCGTCGAGACGGAGAACAACGCCGGCGCCAAGCTGCAGGACCTGACCAAGGCCCAGACGTCGTTGCTCAACAAGTGGGACGTGCCGCCCTATGTGGGCTCGGCCCAGCAGAGCGGCTCGATCCCGTTTTTATATATGTCGGGCAAGTACCTGATGATCGGCTCGCAGTACGACGCGGGGGCGCTGTCTGGCATGCAGTTCGCCAGGGCCGCTGACTACTTGACATCTGGCAGCAACGTCACCTCCAAAGGAGCTGATGCTGCGGCTGGCTACCTCGTCGGCGACATTTGTGCCCTCACCCACGGCCGGCCCACGTCGGTATGCTCGCAGCTCCCCAAGAGCCTGGTCGGGATAACCACCAGTTCACACTCCACTACCAAGGGCTCGGAAACGACCCCGAACAAGCCGGTGAAGGGCTCTTAGGGCCGTTTCGCTCCTATCTCATTCGTCCCCGAAGCCCCCGATCGGGTGGTGCTCTAGGATCGTGGTCAGTGCTCGCGGTGCATGCGTCATGGTCCTTGGGCGCCGGCGACGCCATGGTCCTTTGGGCCGAGGACAGCTCGTTGGAGGCCGTTCACGGCACCAGTGCTGCCGCCGCGGCGGGCTCTGTCAAGCGCTCGGGCAAAGCGCCACCCGGCGCGTCGGGTGCGGCTACGGCTAGGCGCGCCAAGAGGCCGGCGCGCCCTCGCCCCGAGAGCCACCCCTTTGCCGCTTCGTTGGGACAGTTGGCCGTGGCTTTGGCCGGTGCCGGGGCGACGGTGGCCGGCGCGACTGCCGGGGCCTTGGAGGACCGCGCTGTCGTATGGCTCCCGGGCACTCGCCACACCCCTTTGGCTTCGCCCCAGCTCGTGCGGGAGGGCGATGGGACGTGGGCACCCCCAGCGGGCGGCGAAGAGGCGACGGGGCTGTGGCCGTTCGAGGTCCCGGTGCTGCGCTTGGCCGCTGGGCCGGCGCTCGACACGGTGCTTGCGTTGGCGACCTACCAGTCGGCCGACCTGGCGCCGGGTGCCTCGGTCAAGTCTTTTGCTGCCCTGGCCGGGCTCGCCCTCGAGGTGGTGGCGGGCGGGCGGGTGCTGCCGGGGCTGGGCGCCCCCTCGCCCGGCGCGGGCCAAGGCGCCCGCTCGACCGCTCGGGGGGCCGCGAGGGCGGGCCCACGAAGGGGCGAGGCCTCCGTGGCTCAAAAAGGCTCGCAGAACGCTTCACGCTACGTCGCGAGGTGGTCACCGGTCGGCGGTGGCAGGGACGAAGAGCGCCTCCACCTCCTGAGCGCATCGCTCCCGGCGATCTGCCGTTCCCTCGACCAGGGCCCCCAACTTGGAGGGGGTGGCGCGCTTGGGGCCGACCCGGAGAGGCTCGTGCGCGAGGCGTTCCAGGCGTTCGTCGACGCCGTGTGCCGCGAGGCGCTGGCAGGAGCGCGCCGCTCCGTTTTCGGCGTGGCCCTCGGGGCGACCGCTCGGAGGAGACCGGCGCCAGAAGCATGGTTGGAGGCGCTTCGAGCGCCGGGCCCGCTGGTCGATGCCGACGCAGGCGAGTTGGCCAAGCTCGAGCGGCTGGTCGCAGAGTGGCGGGCGGGGGTGGCGGGCAGGGGAGGGCCGTGGCGGCTCTGCTTCAGGGTGTGCGAGCCCAAGCTCGTGGACGAGGAGCCCTCCGGGGCGAGCGACGGCGGGAGTGGCGAAGCTTGGCGCATCGAGTTGCTCCTCCAAGCGAGCGACGACCCGAGCCTGGTCGTCGAGGCGGGGGAGGTGTGGCGTTGCGGCGCAGAGCTGCGGAGGGCGTCGCGCACGGTGGAGGCGCCCCACGAGGTGCTGCTCGCAGAGCTCGGGCGGGCGCGCTGGGCTTACCCTGAGCTCGGGGAGGCCCTCCGCCGGGCCGCACCGACCGAGCTTCAGGTGGACCTCGCCGGCGCGTACAGGTTCCTGACAGAGGTGGCCCCTGCTTTGGAGGTCGCCGGCTTCGGCGTTCTCTTGCCGGCCTGGTGGCGCCACCCATCGTCGCGCCTGGGTGCCCGCCTGCGGGCCCGGACGGCGAGGCCTCACGGGGGTGCCGGCGGGGGCCTCCTGAACGGCGACGGCCTGCTGGCTTTCGACTGGCAGGCGGCAATCGGCGAAGAGAAGCTCGGCCTAGGTGAACTGGAGCAACTGGCCCGCCTGAAGGCACCTCTCGTACGCGTACGGGGAAGGTGGCTCGAGCTGCGGGCAGGGGAGGCCCAAAAGCTGGCCGAGTTCGTGCGTTCGGGGCGCCGGCCGGGCGAAGGGCGCACCATGAGCGTGGCGGAAGCGCTGCGCGCCGCGGCCGGCGTGGACGAGGCGGTGGACGGGGCCCCGGTGCTCGGGTTCCCGGTGCTAGGGGTCGAGGCCGACGGCCTCCTCGGCGCTCTCCTCCGGGGTGAGCTGGCGGACCGGGCCGAGGTGACGGGTACGCCGGCGGGCTTTGCCGGAGAGCTGCGGCCCTACCAGCAGCGCGCGGTGGCGTGGATGGGGCTCTTGGAGCGCACTGGCCTCGGTGCGTGCCTCGCTGACGACATGGGCCTTGGCAAGACGGCCATGGTCCTCGCGCTCGTTCAGGCGGGCCGAGGAGCCCAGGGGGCAAAGGCGCGAGGCCGCGGGGGCCCCAAGGCGCCAGGCCCGACCCTTGTCGTGTGCCCGACCTCGGTCGTGGGCAACTGGAAGCGCGAGGCCGAGAAGTTCGTGCCCGAGCTGAAAGTGACTGTGCACCACGGCAGCGGCCGCGCGCGTGACGCCAAGTTTTCCGAACAAATAGCCGGCGCGGACATCGTCATAACGAGCTACTCCCTGGTGGACCGTGACCGCGCCGCCCTCGGCGCGCTGCGGTGGTCGCGAGTAGTGCTGGACGAGGCGCAAAACGTGAAGAACCCCGAGGCAAAACAGACAAAAGCTGTCCGTGGGCTCCCGGCTACGCGCCGCATAGCGCTCACGGGCACGCCAGTCGAGAACCATTTGGGCGAGCTCTGGTCGATCATGGAGATCCTGAACCCTGGCCTGCTCGGCTCGGCTGGTGCCTTCCGGGACAACTTCGCCGTGCCGATCGAGCGCTACCGCGAACCCGAGGCAGCCGAGAAATTGCGTGCTCTCACCCAGCCTTTTATCCTTCGCCGGCTGAAGACCGACAAGAGCATAATCTCCGACCTCCCGGAGAAAATGGAAATGAAGGTGCTCTGCAACCTTACCCGTGAGCAGGCGACCCTCTATAGGGCCGTCGTGGACGAGATGCTCCAAAAGATCGACGAGGCGGAGGGTATCGAACGCCGTGGCCTCGTCCTCGCCACGATGCTCCGCTTGAAACAAGTCTGCAACCACCCGGCCCATTACTTGGGCGACGGTTCCGCCCTAGCAGGGAGATCCGGGAAACTCGAACGCACCGTTGAAATCCTGGACGAGGTCCTCCAAAGTGGCGAGAGGGCGCTCGTTTTCAGCCAGTACGCCGAGATGGGGACGATGCTGCGTTCCCACCTCGCCCAGAGGCTCTCCTGCCAAGTGGGTTTCCTCCACGGCGGCTTGCCGCGTGCCCAGCGCGATCTCCTCGTCGCGCGCTTCCAAGAGAGCGACGACATCCCTGTCCTGGTGCTCTCTTTGAAGGCTGGCGGCACCGGGCTCAACCTGACGGCCGCGAACCACGTCGTGCACTTCGACCGCTGGTGGAACCCGGCGGTGGAGAACCAGGCGACCGACCGTGCTTTCCGCATCGGCCAGCACCGCAACGTGCAAGTGAGGAAGCTCGTGTGCGTGGGGACTCTCGAGGACCGCATAGACCAGATGATCGAGGCGAAGAGAGAACTTGCCGAGCGGGTCGTAGGTTCTGGCGAGTCCTGGCTCACGGAACTGACCACGGATGAACTCGCCGACGTGTTGCGCCTTTCTTCCGAAGCGCTGGGGGCGGCGTGAGCACCTCGCGCCGGCGCCCCCCAGCCGCTCGTGGCGTGAGCGCGGCCGAAGTCGAGCGGCTCCTCGGCCAGGTGGAGGCGGAACTTTCTCGTTCGTCGAAGGAAGCGTTGCGCAAGGTCGTCTCCGAGCTCACCGCGGCAGTACCAGAAGAAGACGAGGACTGGTCTGACGAAAGCACCTTCGCCCAACCAGATGGCGTCGGGAATAGGCTAGGAGACGACGAGGACGAAGAAGGACCGGGCGGCCCTTACCCATGGCGCGGCAGCGGCTTTTATACCCCCAAGGCCCCGATCAAAGTGGAGGGCGGTCTCGCGGCCAGGTCCAAAAGGGGGGCGATCGGCGAGACGTGGTGGTCGAAGAGGTTCCTCGACGCGGTGGAGCCCTACCTGGTCGGCGGCCGCTCGGGGCGGGGGCGCAGCTATGCCCGGCGGGGCCAGGTCGTAGAGCTGTCCGTTGCCCCGGGCCTTGTCAGCGCGCTCGTGCAGGGGACGAGGCGGGCGCCCTACCGGGTCCGTATAGCCATGCCGGCGGCTTCTCCCGAACAATGGGACCGTGTGTTAGTCTCGCTTGCCACCCAGGCCGGCTACTCGGCGAGCATGCTCGCCGGCGAGCTGCCCCATGAGGCCGAAGAGGTCTTCGCCGCGGAGGGGGTGGCGCTCCTGCCGGGCCCCGGCTCCCGGTTGACGAGCGACTGCACTTGCCCCGATTGGGCGAACCCCTGCAAGCACGTAGCGGCGGTTTGTTACCTCGTGGCCGAGCAGTTCGACAGGGACCCCTTCGCGCTCTTGGCCTGGCGCGGGCGTAGCCGCGACGAGGTCCTTGCCCGCCTCCGCGAGCTCCGCGGCGCCGAAGTGGAGGCCGCGACAGAGCCGGTGGCGGTACCGGCACTGGCCTTCCGCCCGCTCGAAGAATGCGTGCTCGGGTTTTGGAAAGCGGGCCCGGAGCTGGCATCGGTCCAGGTGCGCCCGGCTGCCTCAGAGGCCGTGGGCGCCGTGCTCCGCCAGGTCCCCCATGGCCTGGTCGAGGTGCGAGGGCGCGACCTGTCAGAGGTGCTGGCACCCGCTTACCAGGAGCTGGCCACGGCGGCTGAGAGAAGAGCGCTCGGCGCTGCTGGCTGAGACCCTTTCGCGCAGGCGCTGCGCCGCCGCTTCGTCGCGCCACGCTTTTACGGCCACGTTGGAGACCTCGTAGTACGCGAGGTCGAGGGTGGCAATCCTCTCCTTGGCCTCGAGCAGCCATACCGAGTCCTCATAGTTCTCGTCCTCGGCGTCCTCGGTCGCCAAGAGGACGCTGGCGTCGACGAACCACGATGGCACTGCTAGGGCACCAACCTCTCCCCCGATGGCACGGACTGCGTCTGGTACAAGGGGACGGGCTGTGCTGGGGTAACGGTCTACGTCGGGGTCAACCCGGCCAAGGTCATCTCCTCGTCGCCTGACGTGATGCTTGTCTTGTCGCCCCCGGGCGCGCCTGGCACCGTGGACGTCACTGTCCAGGTGGACGGGCAGGGCTCGATCGTGAACGACGGGATAAGTACACCTACGTTTAGAAGCCCCCGCAGGAGCCCCCGTAATGGGCTCAGAGCGGTCAGTGCAGGCAGTGCTCAGCAGACAGCAACACTAAAAAGGTAACGAAGAGCGACGTGAAAGGGGAGTAATTCAGGCGGCCTCGGCTGCCTTTCTCAACTCACCGCCGCCAGCCGAACCCTTTGATGACGGAGGGGGCTGCGCAGCACGTACCCATAGCAGCTCAAAAAGAGTAACGCACTTTAGCCAGTGCGAGGCGGCGAGGTCACTCCAAGTGAGGTAGGCCTTGCTCGCGATGTCTGCTTGGCAGAGGAGGCCTGTTCGGAGTGGCTAAGAGGCCAAGGGAAGGAGTAAAATAAGGTCCATGGAAGATACGACCTATGTGCCGCCGAAGGTCCAGGCCTTGGGCTCGGTCATGGACCTGACGGCTGGGTACCCGACCAGCTCCAAGAAGACTAACCCTGTTTCTGATGCCATGACCCCGTTGGGCCTCAACCCGACTGGCTTTGGCGTCACCACCAGCTAGGCCAGCATGCTCTCCCCGGCGCGCTCTGGGCAGCGCAGCGGCTAGCTTCGGTCGCCTTGCCCCCTTAGAGCGGGCGGCCGGGTGCCCCTTGGGCGTCGAGGAGGGGGCGGTCCGCTCCAGCGTGCGCCACGAGGTCGCATTGGCACCTCGGCAGGCCTTGGAGGGGCTGTTACGCGATGCCCTCCAGAGGCCACCTTGTCTTGTCAGTTTCTCGGGAGGCCGCGATTCTTCTTTGGTACTCGCCGTCGCAACGCATGTCGCGAGGCGCGAAGGCCTACCGTTACCCGTGCCCTACACCCGCTGCTTTCCTTCGGCCGAGGCGAGCGACGAGCGCGAGTGGCAAGAGCTGGTCGTAAGGCACTTGGGCCTGGAGGACTGGCAGGTGGTCCGCTTCCATAACGAGCTCGACCTCATAGGCCCAGTCGCGCGGCGGTTGCTGCGGCAGCACGGGCTCGTCTTCCCCGTCCTTTTGTACGTGCTCGGCGAGACCTTCGAGTCCGCTGTGGGTGGGTCTCACTTGACCGGCGAAGGTGGTGACGAGGTGCTCGGCTCACGTCGCGCGACTTTCGCCCGCTACGCCCTCACGTCGGCCCGTTGGTTGGCGCGCCCGAGGGAGGTAAAGGGGATCTTCCGGCACGTTGCGCCACGGCCTCTCAGGCGGGCCCTGTTGGAGCAGGAGTACCGGCTACACCCCCTGGCGACTTGGCTCCGACCCGGTGCGGCAGGCGAGGTGGCGCGCCACCTGGCCCGACAACGAGCGCTCGAGCCGCTTGGCTGGCAGAAAAGCCTCTCCTGGTACTTGGCGACCAAGCGAGTCTCCATGTTCAAGGCGAGCACCGGCGCGCTTGCGAGCCTGTACGACGTAGAGCACCTCGACCCATTGTTTGATGCGTCCTTCGTCTCTGCCCTAGGCCAGGCCGGGGGTGGGCTCGGGTTCGCATCCCGGTCCGATGCCATGGCCTACCTAGTCGGGGACTTGTTGCCGGCGCCGGTGATAGCGCGGACCACCAAAGCAGCCTTCAACAACGCCTATTTCACTGCTACAGCCCGAGAGTTTGCGGGGACTTGGGACGGACGCGGTGTCGATGACGACCTCGTGGACGTTGAGGCGTTGCGGGCGGAGTGGCGCAAGCCGGTCCCCTCGGCCCTCAGCTTCGGCCTGCTCCAAGCGGCATGGTTAGCCTCAAACGCTCAGCAGTGAGCAGCGCTCAGCGCGGGCGCCCCATCCCGTGAACGGCGCCATGCCCCTGCCCGGGCAAGAAGCGCCACGCGTTCGTCGGTCGTGGCTTCCTGGAGCCGTGCCCCATCGTCTCGACGGCGCCCTCCACCGCTCGCCCCTCATAGAGGCGACCGAAAGCGTGGCCCTGTTCAGGCTTCCCACGGTGGGCCGTTTCTTCGTCGAGGCGCACCAACCAGTGGTGGTCGAGCAAGCCGAAGGTGCTGACGGCGCTGACGTGGACTGCATGTTCGCAGGGCCCATAGCCGCTCTCAGGTGCAGCCTCGAAGGCCAGTTTTGCCTGCGCGGGGCTGCCGTCGAGGTCGAAGGGAGAGCCGTGGTGGCAGTGGGCGGCGTGGGGGGGACTTCATCGCTTGCCGCCACGATGGCGCTCAGGGGAGCTCGGGTGATAGCAGACGGGGTCGTGTGCGTCGGGGGCGACCCGCTCGCCGTCTGGGCGCCGGCCGGCGCCACGCCCGGGCGTGTGACGCTCTGGGCCGCCACCTGGAGGGCACTCTCGCTCGACCCGGCGCAAGGCTCGCTGATCCGGCGAGTGCTCCCTTCACGCAGTTTCAGCCTCGGTGCCCGAGCGCCGGGCCGTCCCGTACCGCTTGGGGCTGTGGTCTTGCCTTTTCGTGACCGGAGCCTCGGAGGTGGCAGTCCTGCTGCTGTCGGGGAGGCCGTGAGGGTACCCGACGCCGTGACTGCGCTGCGCGACGCAGAGTGGCACGCACCCGTGGTGGCGGATCTCGGCAAAGGGCAAGCGGAGCTCGAGTGGCTCATCGAGGTCGCGACGGCCGTCAAGCCCAAGCGACTTCGTCGCGCCGAGGGCGCCATCGCCGTCACGTTGGCCGAGATGGCAAGGCTAGCCGAAGGGATGCTGACGTGAGCGGGAAGATGGTCTGGCTCGCCTCGTACCCGAAGTCGGGCAATACGTGGCTGCGTTCTGTGTACACCGCCCTCGTTTCAGCAGACGAGGTGCGCATAAATGACCTGATGGGAGGTGCAGTGCCGTCTGCACGTGCATTTTTCGAGGTCGCATTGGGCGTGCGGAGCGCCGACCTCAGCCCGGAGGAAGTCGACGCGCTGCGCGCTGCCGCCGACGAAGCTGCTTCAGTGCGGATAACGGGGGACCGCTGGCGGAAGGTCCACGACGCTTTGATGCTCGGGCCGAGCGGAAAACCACTGGTGTCGCAGCTGGTGACGCGCGCTGCTCTCTACGTCGTACGAGACCCGCGCGACGTCGCCGTTTCCTGGGCACATCACAGCGGCCGATCCCTCGAATGGTCGGTCGAGTTCTTGGCAAGCCCGGACAGTGCCGTCTGCGATGACCCTGCATTCTTGGACCGCCAGTTGCGCCAGCGTTTCGGCAGTTGGTCCGACCACGTTCGAAGTTGGGTGGACCAGCCCTTTTTCCCTGTGCATGTTTTGCGTTATGAAGATTGCGTGGCCGACCCCGTCACTACCTTCCAGCGGGCGTTCGCTGCCGGAGGGCTTCCGCGCAGTGAAAAGGAAGTGGCCCTAGCGGTGGAGCGAGCCTCGTTCGAACGCCTGGAGGCCCAGGAGGAGAGCGACGGTTTTGTCGAACGTCCCGACCGCGACACTCGATTTTTCCGAAGAGGAATGGCCGGCGCCTGGAAAGACGAGCTGCCAGACCACCTGGCGCGGCGCGTGGCTGAGCAGCACGCCGAGGTCATGGCGCGCTTTGGGTACCTCCTATGACAAAACGGCCGAGTTGGGATATGGCGGGGCCACCTGCGCAAAGGCCCGGACTTTGGCACTATCGGTCCCGCGCCGCCAGAGCATTGCAGTGGTGGAAGGCGGGAGGTCGCGCACCGGCAGGATGACGAGGCCGCGGTGGGGGTGGTAGTCCAAGAACGAGGCGACGGTCGGATGGACGAGCTCCCCGGTCGCCGCACGCATAGCCGCCTCCTGGAGGCTGCGGATGTACGCCCTGCGAATAGGGCGCCCCGATGGGGTGCGCGCAGGGCTGAAGACGTCCATCAGCTCGCGGGGAGCGCCCGGCCACATCAGTGGTCGTGTACCCAGCAATCCTCGCTGCTTCTTTCACGGTGCGGGCCTCGACTAACACAGGGGCACCTCGCCGGCACACGCGATCTCGACTGCACGCCTGGCACGGTTGGCCGCAGCACGCTTGCCGTAGAGCCGGGCGCACATCGACGTCAGTACCTCGGTCATGTCCCGCACCAGGTCGTCGTCCACTTCTGAGTTGTCCACCACAACGAGCTGCCGTCCGGCGGCTTGAAGTGCAGCCGAAACGTACTCGGCGCCGAACCTCGCGAAGCGGTCCCGGTGTTCCACCATGATGACGGTCGCGGTGGGGTCCCCAAGCAAGGCGAGGAACTTGCGCCGCTTGCCGTCCAACGCGGAGCCGACCTCGGTGACCACCTGAGCGATCTCGTAACCGTGCTCGGTCGCCCAACCAGTCACCCGTGCAACCTGGCGGTCCAAGTCGGGCTTCTGGTCTGCCGATGGCACGCGTGCGTACACGACCGTCCGACCATGATGTTGAGCGGGACTACCCGCCAGGTCCCCGACCAGTATCAGCTTCCCCATCTTGCGAGCTGGCACGGGCAATTTTCCCTCGCGAAACCACTTGTACGCGGTCTGCGGGTGCAACCCTTGGCTCAGTGCCCACTCGCGAAGGTTCACTAAATATCAGTATATCAGCATCATCGGTCAACTGTTGAAAGCCCCCCAAGTCCTCGATGCACACCGTCGTGCGCCCGGCTAGGGGTGGTCCGCCGCGACAAGGACTACCCGGTCCTCGGTCGTGAGTACCGGCCCTATGACCAGGTCGGGGTTGTTGACCGGCATGCGCATGATGAGCAGGTCCAACTGGCCACGGCGGAGCCATTCGAACTGCTCGGGTGCCAGCCCCGTCTCTGTGACCCGGGCCCGGCACTGGGGGTGGGGAGTGGTTCGTGGTGCCGGGGTCAGGGACGGCTGGCCTCGTCGGCCTGCGGGGCGAGGGCGGCTTCAGGGCCAACCTGGGCGAGGGAGCCCAGGTGCACCTCGACTACAGGTTCGAGTGAGGTCCGAGGTGCCGGCACTGGCCGAGGCAGCTGTGGGCTCGGCTCGCCAGCCGGGCCCGGTGACCCTGGTGCTCTCGCGCCACGTCAAGGCTGGCCACGAGCAGGCGTTCGAGGAGGTGCTGCGACAACTGGCCGTGGCGGTACGCGCCCAGTCGGGCCACTTACGGTCACCACACTGGCGCCAAGACCAGGCGGGACGCCTTTTTACACAGTGGTGCCGAATTTTGCCAACCGGGCGCACGCGGACTCCTGGCTGGTCAGCCCAGAGCGGGCGCGCCTTGTTGCCGAAGCGGACCTGCACGCAGATGGAGAGCTGGAAGCAACCTACGTCTCTGGCTTGGAGGGCTGGCTGGCCCGTCCTCGCCAGCCCGTACTGGCCCCGACTGCCCGGTGGCGGCTGGCTTTGGTCACCGCTATGGCCCTGTTGCCGCTCCTCGAGGTGATCAGTTACCTGGTCTTCCGGCACCTCGCGGCCCTGCCGGTCTGGGCCCGGCCGCTTATCTCGGTCGCTTTGGTCATCCCTCTAACTAATGCAGTATGCGATGGTCCCGGTCCTGGCGCGTGCGGCGCGGGGGGTTTCTCTACCCTACGCCTGCGCTTACCCGACAAGCCTTTGGGGACGACACGTGAGCCGGTCAGCAACGCCACTTGAGGGAAAGGTGGCCCTTGTGACCGGAGCTGCGACCGGGATCGGAAAGGCCATCGCCCAAACCCTGGCGACCGATGGAGCCGCCGTGGTCGTCAACCACAACCACACACCAGGACCGGCCGAAAAGGTGGTGGCCGGCATCGAGGAGGGTGGAGGCGCGGCGATCGCCGTTGCCGCCGACGTGACGAGCCGGAGCGAGTTTGAGGCCATGGTCGGCCGGTTGCTCGCCGAGTTCGGGCGGTGGGACATCCTGGTCAACAACGCGGCTGTTGCTCTCGTCAAGCCGTTCTCAGACGTAAGCGAGGCCGAGTTCGACCTCAGCTTCGCCGTAAACGTGAAGGGCGTGTTCAACGGGCTCCAGCTCGCTTACAAGCACCTGGCCGTCGGTGGGCGGGTCGTTACGGTCTCCAGCTCGACCACGGCCTTGATGCTGCCCGGCTACGGGATTTACGATGCCACCAAAGGCGCTGTCGAGCAGTTCACACGCGTCCTTTCAAAGGACTTCGGCCGTCGCGGGATAACCCTGAACACGGTTAGCCCTGGCGCGACCGAGACGGACACGTACCGGGACGGCAAAAGCGAGCAGTTCTTGGCCAGCCTGGAGGCGATGAGGGCCTTTGGCCGTCTCGGCAATCCCGCCGAGGTAGCCGCAGTAGTCTCCTTCTTGGCCAGCGAAGCGGCAGGGTGGGTGACCGCCCAGAACATCCGGGTCAACGGCGGCACTGTATGAAGGAGATGCGCTCAGCTTCTCGGAGCGGTACACGTGGTCATGCGCCAATACTTCCCATATTGCCTTTGACCTGCACCCCGGCAAGGTCGGCATACCGAGCCACGTCAGTCATAGTGGGATCGGCGAGAATGGGGTGTGACCAGGATTGCGGCGCGGCTACGCGAAATGGCGCTGCCCGTGAGGTGGGCACTCGTTGGCGCGGTCTCAATAGCCGTCATCGGCGGGACAGTTGGGCTGATCGTCGGCCTCTTTGCCTACGCCCCGACTGCACCGTTTGCCGCGGTGGAGCTTGGCCTTCCATCAGCCATCGTTGGTGGAGTCGTTGGGCTCGCCGCCGGGGCGGTTGTGGCGGCAGCGGGACGAGTCAAGCGAACCTACCAACGAGGCAAGAAATAACCAATTGCGACCAACGCCGTCCTCCTTGAGCTCACCAATCGCCATTCGCGCTGCTTTATTGGTCGACCTCGGATCGGTATTGGCAATCACTCCACGGCGGCGTAGGCATGGTTTAGGAGAAGCAGGAGCTAGGTACCCCATGTCCCTTACAAGGACTTCTCCAATACCGCCATGGTCATTCGGTCAACGGTATGGAGGGCTCAGGATGGTTGGGCTGAACACGCCCAAGCGGCCGACCATCCTCCTCTCGGACCGCCCGATCGGGCAGGACCAGCGAGATGCCGGCAGAGGCGAACGTGACGCCGGTGCAGGCGATGATTGCGTCGGCCACCGTTAGGCTCCTGTGCCTGAAGGTGCGCAAGGGTACGAGCGGGGCCGGGCTCCGGCCCTCGATGCGCACGAAGACGGCCAGGAGTGCCGCGCCGGCGAGCATCGCCGCGAGGACGAGGGCAGATCCCCGTCCCTTGGTGGCCGCCTCGGAGACCCCGAAGACGAAGGACCCAACGGTCGAGTTCCTGCCAGTCCACCGCCACCAGGCCGGAGAGACAGCAAAAATGG
>DAHWQF010000239.1 GCA_027334785.1 Acidimicrobiaceae bacterium | reverse complement strand
GCCATCCAGGCCGAGCAGATCGTGTACTTGAAGCGGATGATGGCGGAGCGCATCGCTTTTCACACTGGCCAGTCGGTGGAACGGATCGAGCGCGACTCAGATCGGGACCGATGGTTCACGGCCGAGGAGGCCAAGGAGTATGGCTTTATAGACCAGGTCATTTCGCGCGCGAAGCAGGTGGGCGAGCCGGCGGCGGCGCTTAACTAAAGCGGCTGGGCGGCGGCTCTTAACTAAAGCGGCCCGGCGGGGGCCTCAAGTGAGGCGGCGCCGGCGGGCGCTCTGCAGCCAAGAGGCCCGGCACGCCGGCAGGTACCGGCCGGATTCAGGGCTTGGCCCTGGGCCCCTTGTCACGGCCCAGGGCCATCCGGTAGGCCTTCTGGGCCACCCGGTCGGCCACTTGGCCGAGACCTCCTTGTTTGTAGTGGTAGCGAGCGAGCTCCACGACTGTCCTTGGCCTCGGTGGGCCGCCGGGCCGGGCCGGCGGCTCGGCTGGAGGCTCTTCCGCTGAGGGCGGTGCCTGCCCGGCTCCAGCCACCTCGTCTCTGTGCCCCTCCTCGCCTCCCGGCGCCGCCGGCGTCGAGCTCGGCTCGCCAACAGTCCCCGCCGGCGTCGAGCTCGGCTCGCCAACGGTCCCCGCCGGCTCAGGTCGCCTAACGGCAAAACCCCCTGCCAGGAGGTCGGGCGCCCGCCTCGGCCGGCGGCAAAACGCAGCCAGGGGTTCCAGTGCGACCGACCACCGGTACAGCTCGCGCGCCTGAGCTGCTTTGGTCCGGCAGCTCTCGGCCAGTTCCTTGTCCTCGAGGAGGCGGGCGAGCGCTTCTTCCAGCGCGCCCGGGTCCTCCGGTGGGACTGCGAAGCCAAGGCCCTCCCCTTCCACCAGCGCGGCGAAGGCGTCGCCCCTGGTAGTGACGACCGGCAGCGCCGCCCAGAGGTAATCGAGGCACCTGGTCCGGAACGAGTAGCGGGTCTCCGCGCTGTCGAAGTGCGCGGTCACGCCCACGTCGGCCTCGGTCAAGAAGTTCTCCCGGTCGTCATAAGCGACCCAGCCCTCGTTGAAAAAGACGTTCTTCCCGGAGACGCCCAGTTCCTCGGCGAGCGCCCGGGTCTTTCCCGCCATGCGCATCTCGGGCACGTCGGGGTTGGGGTGGCGCATCCCCATGAAAAAGAGCCGAACCGTGGGCCGGCGTTCAGCCAGCCTGGCGACGGCACGCACGAGCGTGAGGGGGTCGAACCAGTCGTACACTCCCCCCGCCCACACGATCACGTCGTCGTCGGCCTCGATGCCTGGCACGACGCCGCGCAGGGCTGGCCGGCTGTGCACCGGGTCCTTGTCTGGGAGGCCGAAGGGGACCACGTCGATCAAACGGCGGAGCGTCGGGTCCTCGTCGTAGGTGAGCGGGTTTGCCCGCCCGAGGGCGCAGAGCTGGCCCATGAAGAGGTCGCGCTGGCGTTCTGTGGCGCATATCAGGAAGTCGGCCCGTTCCAACTGGCGGTTCAGGGTCTCTATCGACAGCTGCACGTGCGCGTCCCGGACCGGCTGCGGGATGCCCTGGGTAAGAGCGAGTGTCTCCAGGTGGAGCGGGTCGTAGACGTCGAACACGGTCACGCCGTCGCGCTCCAGGAGCCACGGGTTGTGGTGGGTGACGTAGCCCTGGAGGACCATGACCTCGCTCCAGCGGGCCGCCTCGTCGATCGCCTCGGGGGAAGCCGCTGCCACTTCGAAGCCTTCGCCGGCGAGTTCGCAGTAAGGCGAAGTCGTGAGGAGCCAGACCTCGTTCTCCCTTGCGAGGTGGGACGCCATGTGCCAGGCCCGCATGGCGGGGCCGGCCATCTGTGGGCGCAGGACGTCCGCGGTCACGATGAGGACCCGGCTCACCGCCGGCCCCCAGGGCCCCGGCCGGCTAGCCTCACGGCGATGGCGGCAACCACGGCTCGCAGCGTAACGGCCCCGGGCCGGGATGGGGGCCCGGCCTGGCTGGGGCTGGGGAGGTCGCCACGCCGGTCGGCCAGCAAAGCCCGGTACGGCCAGTGACAAGGCGCGTCCTAGTCCTCTCCACCGACCCGATCGGCCCCGAGATGCCCGGCCCCGCCATCCGGGCTTGGCACTTGGCCGAGGTCCTGGCCGCGCACATGGACGTCGTCCTTGCCAGCACTGTCTCGGTGGAGGGTTCCCACCCGAGCGCCGACCTGCGCCTCGCGTACGGGCCGGCGCTGGCTGAGATGGTGGAGGAGGCCGAGGCCTGCTTCGCCCCAAGCGCGCTCGTGTACATGGCCGACGAACTGCGTGACGGGGACAAGCCCGTGGCGGTGGACATCTATGACCCCTACCACTTGGAGAACCTCGAAGCAGGCGGCGCGAGCCCGGCCGAGCACGACAGGCGGGTCGCCCGCCAGGCCGGCGTGTTGAACGTCGCACTCCGGCGGGGTGACTTTTTCACCTGCGCCAGCGAGCGCCAGCGGGACTTCTGGCTCGGGAGCCTGGCTGCGCTCGGGCGAGTCAACCCTTACAACTGTGCTGGCGACCCCACGCTATCCCGGCTGGTCGCGGTCGTCCCTTACGGGCTCCCGGCCACTCCGCCCGTGCACCACACGCCGGCACTTCGCGGCGTCCTGCCCGGGATCGGCACCAGGGACAGGGTCGTCTTGTGGGGCGGCGGTGTCTACAACTGGCTGGACCCGGCCTCGGTGGTGCAGGCCGTGGGCCGGCTCGCCATGGCGGCGCCCGACGTGCGCCTGGTCTTCATGGGCATGGGCCACCCCAATCCCTCCGTGCCCGAGATGCGGGCGGCCACTGAGTTGCGCCGGCTGGCGGGCGAGCTCGGCCTCACCGGGAGGCACGTTTTTTTCAACGAGGGATGGGTGCCCTACGGGCGCAGGGCCGACCTCCTCCTAGAGGCAGATGTTGCGGTGAGCGCGCACCTGGACCACCTGGAGACGCGCTACTCGTTCCGTTCCAGGGTGCTCGACTACATCTGGGCGTCCTTGCCGATGGTCCTGACCGGCGGCGATGTGCTGGCCGAGGAGGTCGCGGCTGCCGGCCTGGGGAAGGCGGTGGCCCCCAGCGACGTGGGTGCCATCGAGCGAGGCCTGGCCGAACTGCTGGCCAACCCTCCACCGAGAGAGCGCTTTGCCGCACTAGCCCGGCGCTACACATGGGACGTGGTAGCCCGCCCGCTCGTCGAGTGGTGCCTCGCCCCCCGGCGCGCTCCCGACCTGGTCGCCGGACATGCCGCGCCCGACGAGGCCGCCGCCCGCTGAAGGCTCGCCGGCCCGCCGGCGCCCCCACGGGCACCCTCGTCCCGAGCACCGCCTTCTTGCAGACGTAAGTGGTCAAATAGACCGTTTTCGTCTACAAGAACGGCCCGCCGGCGTCCCCCACGGGCGCCGCCGTCCCTAGGTTGCCCGTGTATTTCGCGCAGCTGACGGCAGCCGCCTTCATGTCGGTGCCGACCGGCTTTGGGCCCAATAGCGGCCCAGGCTGAGCCCGAGGCCGAGGCGGCTGCTGCTTCCTGTTGGCGCGACCGCCCCTTGGGGGGCGGTCGCAACGGGGGAGGTAGCCATGAGGCGCCGAAATTCGCGACGACCCCAGGTGCTGTGCGTGAATTACAAGCGTGTCACTTGCCGCTTCGATGGAAGGGGCTCGGAGCCTCGGCCTCGCTAGCCGCCTCGCCGGCGCCGGCATCGCCTGCTTTGGCGGCGTGTGCAGCAACTGCCCGCTGCGCTAGTCCTGCACGACGGCCGCTGGGCGGCCGATTTCCATTTCCTCCCACGAAGAGCTCCTCCAAGACCAGCGGGAGCGCTGTGCCGGCCCGAGCTTCGCCGCTGACTACCGGGCGACGCGCCCCAAAGTCGAGCGCATCCTTGCCCACCTCATGCTCCGCTGCCAGGGTGGGCGCCGTGCCCGCGTCTCCGGCAGGCGCAAGGTCGATGCCGACTTCAACCTCCTCGCGCGTCGAGGAACCTCGCTCGCTTCGCCGTGCTCGGGCTCCGCTCGACACCCGACGGTTGGGCGGCCGCGGGCGCCTGAAGAGGCAAAAAGGGGGCTCGGCACACCAAAGCGGGGCCCGCCAGACCACCCCCCAGCTACCGCCCACCCCCCGGCCGGGGGGTGTTTGGTACCGGAAAGGCAAAAAACCCCGGTGCTTCAGGGCAAAGGGCTTCAAAGAGCGCAGTTTTACTTACAAGGGTGCCATTTCACACCGGCCTCCTAGTGCCGCCTTCTTGCAGACGTAAGTGGTCAAATAGGCCGTTTTCGTCTACAAGAATGGCCCGCCGGCGCGGCCGGACAGGCTGCGTTTCGCCAGTGTGAAGAGGTTGCTGGCGGCTGCCAGGCCGTCCTCACGGAGCCGGCGCAATTCGTCGCGGAGGGCCGTGTTGTCCTGCTCGAGCCGGCGCACTTCTGCCTCCAGCTGGCCGAGGCGCTCCTCGTCGGACTCGGCCCGTTTCGCCGCCGCCTCGAGCGCCGCTTCGATGTTGGCGATGTGGCGGTCCTTCAGCTCCGTGGCTTGTTCGAAGTGGAGCGCCCGGTGGCGCGCGGCGTCATAGGCCGTCTCTATGCCGTGGCGGTCCCCCATCGCGTCGTAGTACTCGGCCGCCGCGACGAGGGCGCTCTCGGGCTGTTGGCGAAGCTCGGCCGGCGGATCGAGCTCGGCCCAGCCCGCCGGCAAGGCGCCGAGCCAGCGGGCGAGGTCCATCTGCCGGCAGGTCATGGTCTCGGCGGCGAAAGGGCTGGCGAGGTCGGTCGAATGGTGGCGCATCGACCCCGAGACAAACCCCTTGGCACGGCCCGGGTCCACGGTCCCGGCCATGCCCGGTGGCATGACCTCGCTCAGGCGCTCGAGGAGGGCCGTGCCTTCCTGAGCGGGTTGGCGGACGAAGTCGTCGTAGTGGACGACGAGGACACGCCTACCTGCCAACCCCTCGAGCAGCTCGGTCGAGTACAGCTGCCAGAGGGCGAGGGCGACCGAGAGCGGGCGCCGGTCCCGTTTGCGGAGCGACAGGGCCGTGTCGACCGGGTTGCGCTCCACAACGAGCCAGCACAGGCTTTCGCCTACGGCGGGCGTCCACGCCGGCAGGGCCAGGCTGACGCGGGGGTCCTTTAGCACCAGGGGCCGCCCGGCGGCGCCGGCGCGGAGGCCATCGAGGAGCGCCTCTATCCTGCCTGTCCACGCCGGGGCTGCTTCGGCTATTTGTTGGCGCGACGGGGGTCGCTCCCAGGCGCCCCCGAGCGAAGCGAACAGTTCGTCGTTGAGCGCATTGACGTCCTCCCGCTCGAAGTACCCCTTCGGGTTGTCATCTTGGGGCGGGAGCAGCTCGTCCTCCCTGCCCGCGAAATAACCCGCCTTGGCGAGGAACCCTGCCACCGCGCTCGTGCCGCTGCGGTGCATGCCGACTATGGCCACGCCGGCCGGCTGGGGGCCGTCCATGGGACCGAAGTTAGCGGAAGCTAGCCTCTACCCAGATGGGAAGGCCCAGGCTGCTCGGGGTGCTGCTCTGCTACAACGACGGGGACCTCGTGGAGGACGCCGTGCGGTACCTGCGCGAGCAGGGCCACGAGCTGGTGGGGGCAGGCCCGGGGCCGGTCGATGTGCTTGGCCGCTGTGGCTAGGCGCAGCGACTGCCCGGCGGTGGCTATCATTGATGGCGCAATGAAACTTCTGCGCCTGGA
>DAHWQF010000238.1 GCA_027334785.1 Acidimicrobiaceae bacterium | reverse complement strand
GACGACCCAGCCACTGTCACCCCAGCACTGCAGCGGGCTGAAACCCATGGGGTGAAGGTCGTATCCTTCGACTCGGACGTGCTGCCTGCGGGGCGGACGATCTATGTGGAGGGGACGAGCGCGCAGGACATTGCCTACCAGCAGTTGGTCATGCTGGGCTCGCAAATCGGCTACAGCGGCACTTTCGTGATCCTCTCGGCTCAGGCCACCGACACCAACCAGCGGACGTGGAACAGCATCCTCGTCCAGGATCTGAAGAAGTACCCGCGCTTCAAGAACATGAAGCTCCTATCCATCGTCAACCCACCAGATGACAGTGCTGCAAGCGCTGCCACGTACATGCGCAATATCATCGCCAGGTACCCGAAGATGAAGGGCGTGATCGCTCCCACGACGGTCGCCGTTGCGGCTGCGGCGCAAGTGCTGACCCAGGAGCACCTGTGCAGCAAGTACGTCCTGACCGGCCTCGGCGACCCGCTACAGATGAAGCCGTTTGTAACCCACGGTTGCGTGAAGCAGTTCGGCCTCTGGAGCTTTAGCCGAGAGGGCCAAGTAGCGATGTGCGCTATGCACGGGGTCCTCACTGGTGCCCTCAAAGGTAAGCCTGGAGAGAGCTTCAGTTGTGGGAAACTCGGAAAGTTTACCGTGGGCAGCCAGGGGACGGTGAGCGCAGGACCGATGGAGGTCTTCACCGCCCACAACCTGAGTGCCTACACCTTCTAGCCAGTCGAGCTTACGCTGAGAGCAGGCGCCGTCTTTGCCCGGTCGAACCGAGCGTACCAGTTGAGACGGCGCCTGCCATGCCTGACCGACATGAGGAGGACGAAAGGAAGGTGCCGTGGCCGAGATCCCCTTTATCGACACGCACGTGCATTTCTATGACCTGAAGGACGAGGCGCTCTACTACTCTTGGCTCCAACCGGGCGCGGTCCACCCGATCCTTGGCAACATCGACCCGATAAAGGCTCTTCGTTACGACGCCGAGTGCTATATCGCGGAGTCACGGTTCGCCAATGTCGCAAAGGCGGTCCACGTACAAGCGGCGCTCGGCATTGATGACCCTGTGAAGGAAACCGAGTGGTTGGAGAAGATGGCGGAACGGACAGGGTTCCCTCATGCCATTATCGCCCACTGCGACTTGGCTGCTCCGCGCGTTGGGGAGCAATTGGAGCGCCATGCGGGCTTCCCGCGGGTTCGTGGGATCCGTGACTTCGGCCAAGGGGATTACCTGTCGGACCCGGCGTGGCAGCGCGGTGTTGCCCTTCTCGAGAAGTTCGGGTTGCTCCTCGACCTCGACTGTGTCTGGGAGGACATGGGCAAGGCGCGAGACCTGGCTTCAAGTAACCCGGGTACCCGGGTGGTATTGGAGCACGCGGGCTTCCCCCGCGCTCGCACCGACGAGTATTTCAGGAATTGGCGCGCAGGTATCGCTACCCTGGCGCAAGCCGAGAATGCGCTGTGCAAGATCTCTGGCCTTGGCATGCGAGACCCTAGATGGACCATCGAGAGCATCAGGCCCTGGGTGCTCGCTTGCATTGAAGCCTTCGGCGTCGAGCGGTGCTTCTTCGGCACGAACTGGCCGGTCGACAGACTGTTCAGCTCCTACGACCCCGTTGTCGAAGCTTACGCCACTATTATCGTTGATTTTAACCAGGACGAGAAAGAGGCGCTGTTTTTCCGTAACGCTGAGCGGGTCTACCGGATCTGAGAGGGGATCTGCTTCTCGCTTCGCGGCCGCGCGTCGGGCGCCGCGAAGGCTATAGGTGCCATACCTCGTGAGCCCGGATAAGGCTACCGTCCTGGTCGGTCAGTTGTTTGATCACGCCTTGGAGCGATTTGTTCCAGCGCTCCGTGACCGGGGTGGCGTTCATTTTCCCGAGTACGGTGGCGGCGTCGGGGACGCATTCGGCGTAGCCGACCACGGTCGAACCGCGCCGAAACAGACTGTAGTTGGTATACCCGGCGGCAATAAGCGCTTCTCGCATCTCCGGCCAGAGTTCGTCATGACGACGCTCGTATTCGGGTTCCGCGCCGTCTTCCAGTTCGATAAAGAAACAGAGCCGTTCCATCTGGGACTTTTCCTTCCTCGTCGTACAGGCTTGGCTAAGCCCGCAGGAGTTCTTGGACCTGCACAGGGGTACCGCGCTCGGCAGAGAGGTAAGCGGCCTCGAGGAACTCGACCCCGCGGGCTCCAAGGTCGCCCGGGGCGAGGTTAGGCCCTCGTCCGGCGATGAGGTCGGCAAAGCCGCGCACCGGTGCCGGACTTGGGTAGGCGGGTTCACCCTGGTCAGGGCGAGCCATCTCTACTCGGCCGTTGGCATGGTGGATCTCGACTGTCGCGCGGGAAAGATCCTGGAGCGCAAAACCCTTGGTACAGTAATACCTGATTTCTTGTTGTTCGGGCTCGCCTGGGCGGATGGTGCCGCTCCCGCCGAGTGTGCCGATGGCCCCGTCGCAAGAACGCCAAGCGATCGCGTCGACGAGATCGATGACCAGGTCGGCTTTTCCCATATATGCCATGACCTGCTCGGCGCGTTGGCCCGTGGCCCAAAGGACCATGCCGATCGGGTGGGTCAACTGTGTCTGCCCGTGCCCGCCGCCAGCGATGGCCGGGTCGGAGTAGGTACGCGGGTCCGGCCCGGTGACAGGGAAGCCGAAGACTGAACGGTAATCCTCTGGGCGGCCGCGATAATAAGACTCGACCATGCTCGCATAGACGGCTGAGACCTGCAACAAGTCTCCGATGGCGGCGCTCGCGAGGGTGTCCCGAAGAAGGCGAGCGGCCTTGGTGAACTGGTAGGTGTAGCCGACCTGGAGGTGGAGGCCCCGCTCTTCGGCCAGGCGCACGAGCGACCACGCTTCGTGTGCCCTGAAGACCATCGGTTTTTCGACCATCAGGTTGACGCCCGCCTCTAGGACGGTGCGACCGAGCCGATAGTGGTAGGCGCTGGGTGTGGCGACCACTACGCCATCGACTGCGGTCGACGAGCTCAAGAGGTCTTCCAGGGAGGGGTAAGTCACCGGAGCACCGAAGACTTCCTTGGCCTGGCGCAACTTTGCGGGGTCGTCGTCGACGAGGGCGGCGAGCTCTGCCCCCTCGTAACTCACCAGGCTTGGGATGTGGACTTGAGTTGCCCACCAACCCGTCCCAACGACGGCTATCCGGGACCGACCGTCACTGCTCGGTGGCACCGCCTAACCCCCCCCACCCCGCCTGCGCCTCGCGGGCTGCCTGGGCGGCGCACAACTTTCAGTTGGCCGGAAACTTGTTGGGAGCACGACGGATCTCGCCGGTCCACCGTTGAGCTGCTCTAGAAGCAGTTCAGCCGATACCTCACCGAGCTCATGTGGTTGTCGGGAGATTGTGGCAAGCGGCGGGTCGAAAAGCTCCGACAGAGGCTGGTCGTCACAGGTCACGACTGACAAATCCTTAGGTATTATGACATTTGCCCTTCTTAGGGCGCGGAGAACGCCTACGAGAATCTGGTTGCTGCCAGCGATCACCGCCGTCGGTACGGCCTCGTTGTCTTGCGCGAGGAGGCTGGCCATAGTTGATTCCCCATGTTGTGCGCTGAACGCCCCAGACCGGACTAGTCCCGCCGCCTCAGGGTGACGGCGCAAGACGCGTCGGAGCGCCGAAGCTCGCTCGCGGGCCGGACGGCTCGCTGGCGGCCCGTTAATAAGGGCTAAGTGCGTGTGGCCGAGCTCGATCAGCGCTTCGGTGGCGCGCTCGACCCCACTTGCATGGTCGTAAAGGACCGCCGCCACGCCTGGGTAGCGGGCAGCATCCCGGTCGACCAGGACAGCAGGGACATTGGCGCGCGCCAGCTCAGCTGCGAGCTCGGGGTCACGGTCATCGGTCAAGGAGAGCAAGAGGCCGTCCACCCGGCGCTGGCGGAAGAGGCGGATATGGGCCGAATCGAGCGCTGGGTCGTCCATGGAGTTGGCAAGCAGCATCGCGTAACCCGCCTCGCGCAGCCTGGTCTCCGCCCCGAGGGCGATCTCGGCCAGGAGGGGGTTGGCGATGTTGCCCACGACGAACCCCACTGTCATCGTCTGGCCTCGGCGAAGGCTCCGCGCAAGGATGTCCGGCTCGTACCCCAAGTCCGCTACGACACGGAGGACGCGCTCGCGCATCACGGGGCTCACATCTCGGTGCCCGGACACTACTCTCGACACAGACGAGAGCGCCACACCGGCTCGGTCGGCGACCTCCTGCATGCTCACCCTGCTCGCCTGCGAGACCGCCAGTCCTTCACCGCTCCGGGCCGCGCCACCTCCCCGCATGCCAGCCGTCCTCACGTCGCCCTCACGGTATAGCGCTCTATGTAGTCCCAGTCCAATTGCCAACCGAGCCCCGGTGCGTCTGATAGCACAAGCTCGCCATCTACGAGAGGAGGACGGTTAGAGATCAGGTTCCAGAAGAAGGGGTCCCGGTCTGGATGGAAGCACTCCACATAAGTGCCATGTGGTTGACTGGCGATCAGGTGGGCGGCTACCTGGGGCTCCTCATGATGGCCCATCTCGACGTCGTAGGCATGAGCAAGTGCCGCCGTCCTCCGCCACGCCGTGGGCCCTCCAGACCAGGACGAATCAAAATTGCAGACGTCGATGGCCGCCGTTTCCATGAGGTCGCGGCACCCGCTCGGGGAATACTCGCTTTGGCCCGCGCAGACCGGAATACCGCCCCGCATCCGCACGTCCCGGAGCGACCTCCGGTCGTTGGCCCACTTTACGGGCTCCTCAAACCAACGGATGCCGAGGTGACGGATCCGCTCGCAAAGCTCGAGCGCTTCGGCGACCCGATAACCCTGGTTGGCGTCAATAGTGATGACGAAGCCAGTCCCAGCTGCATCCCTGCACGCCGCCACTCTCTCGGCATCTTCGGCCGGGTCCCGGCCACCCACTTTGAACTTGATGCCTGCCAAGCCCAGGCGCTTGTAGGACTCTATCTCTTCAGCAACCGTGCCCAATGGCTCACCGTAGTAACCACCGATGGCGATGAGGGGGACACGGTCGCGGTAACCGCCCCAGAGACGCCAGAGGGGCTGGCCGAGCGCCTTGCCAACGGCGTCCCAGATGGCAGCGTCCACTGCCGCCAGGGCGACCAACCCGAGCCGGCGGTCGCGCAATATGTCGAATGTTGCCGGGTAGCCCATTTCCCAGCACTGCTCGGTGCGCATAGCGTCGAGACCGACAAGGCGGGGCGCGATCTCATTGTCGATTATCCCCTTGATCGCCATGAGCGCAGTGTCTTCGTCACCAGCGTACGCCTCCCCGACGACCCCCTCGGTCGTATGGACACGCGCCACCACAGTGGCACGCTGGGTCATGTGGTAGTAGCTGCCCTTGAACTCTCGTGGCAACGGGGCGAGGACCGGGGTCGCATCGACCTTGGTGATCCTAAGGCCAGCCGTTCCACCCTCGGGGCGGGAGATCACCCCGCTCATCTTGGTGCCACACTCGATCTCACACTCGATCTCACACTCGATCTCACACCCTGTGATCCTAGGCGTTTTGGACGGGCGATGGAAACGATCTCAGGCAGACAGCGCCGACCATCGCGGAGCTGCTGACCTTACAAGGCACCTTTCAGGATGATCGGCTGGGCATGGAGCGCATTACGGCGGACTCGTCCAAGTAGCAGGTCGTGAAAATAAGGAGGCGTGCACTGGGACAGAGTGACCCTTGT
>DAHWQF010000237.1 GCA_027334785.1 Acidimicrobiaceae bacterium | reverse complement strand
TGCTACCGGGCTCTCCGGCGTTTACCCGGACGGGACTCTCACCCGCTGGGTTGATCCAGTTTCCAGGACGCACCATGCAGCTAATCTAGCAGCAATATCAGCACACCAGCAGCGCCTCGTTCCAGCACAGCCACGGTCCGGGGAGACTACAGCTCCTCGAAGGAGGACAGACGGCGGGCCAAGTCAACGGGCGAAGGTATCGACCCATCCCCGCGGCTCCGGCCCAATCGCGTATGTTCGGTGGCCGAACGTTAACCGCTACAAGTCCCGGTCTGCTGATCGGCACGCTGGCCCACTCTGCCGAGCCGCTCAGACTTCAACCAAGACGGGCTTCCAAGGCGGCGTCCCTGTCGGCCTCCAAGGGCAGGCTGTAGCGCCGGACGGTGTCCAGTCGGCGGTGGCCGCCGATCTCGGCCACCACGACCACGTCCGCCCCCGAGCGCACCAGGTTCGTGAGGGGCGGTGTGGCGCAAAGTGTGAGCTGAAAGCTCGAGCCTGGCATCGGCGGCGAGGCGCCGGACGGCGAGGTCGACGGCCCTCGCGCTCATACGGCCCCCGGCGCGGGACAGCCACAGGGCCTCTATGGCGGTGCGGGGGCCGCCCGTCTCGGCAAATGACACGCAAGGTGGTACAACGAGGCGGCGCTCGCGGAGAGCACAGCCTCGACTCAAGGCTTGCACGGTTGACCCCCGCGCTGCCTAAGCACATATCTTGAGATGAGAGCCATGTACCAAGAAGACAAGTTCAAGGGTAGTGGCCGCGCCCTCTCTAGCGTGCTTGTTGCTCTTGCTTTGGTGGGCGTTGGATCGGCCGCTAGTCATCTCGGCGTCCCTCGTGCCCTGCCGTTGCTGTCACCGAGCCATGCGGCCGCCCTGGCCTCCCGAGCACCCACCTTCCCGGTGGGTCAGGTGGGTGCACGGGAGAGTCTAAAGCGCTCACCCGCTTTCTACCCCTTCAAGACGGTATCTCGTGTTCACAATGGCTCGTGTTCACAGGTCGTGCGCCGGAGTGCCGCACGTGTACCCCAGGGTTTTCTCGGGCGGCTCACTGTGTTCAGGTTCGTGTCAGTCGCAAGCCCGTCCTCAGGATCTGTAACGGTGGCGCTATCGAGCACCGCCGAGGCCCACGTAACAAGGGTCCTCAATTCCTTACCGACAACGAAACCGGCTTTCTGTCATGAGAACGAACTCCTGTACATCCTGGCTTTCCACCCCAGGAGCCAGCGCAAGCCGCTTTACCGGTTCCAAGGCTGGAATTGCGCCGCCGAGGTGCAGGTGACCCTGAACGGCACTACCCTGCCGCTTTTAAGGGATCGCTCCTGCTCATTGCTCAAGGTCGTGAAGTCGTTGACGCCACCATCGGCTAGCGGCACCCGCGGGGCCGTGGCCGGCTGCTTATGACACGTTATGACAAAGGCCCCCGCCTTGCCAACTGCCTCCTGGTGTCAGCGGTCCAGCAGCGCCTCGGCACGAGCGCCCCGTAGTCCCGAGGCGAAGTGAACGGCTCTGCTTCGCCGAGCCCTTCCACCGCTTCTTGCCCCTTGACACGGCCACGCCGACGGGGAATAGCCCGAGGGGCGTCGTTACAGAGCAGCTCCCGCAGTTCCTCCGAGGTCATTCCAATGACGGGGGGTCACGGTTCACCACGGCAGAGCAGCGATCCCCACTGAGTCGAGCAGACCCAAGCCAGTTGCGAACGCTAAGCCTCCTACTAGCCAGTACAAGATGGGCAACATGAGGGAGCAGCAATGGAAAGCGATGCTGAGCTGATCAGGAGATCTAGCGCCGGGGACCCGTCGTCGTTCGTTGAGCTGGTCCGACGTCACGAGCGGGCGATATACAAGTACCTGGCGCGCCGCGTTGGCCAAACGCCCGCCGAAGACCTCCTGTCCGATATCTGGCTAGCAGCGTTCGGCGATCGGGCACACTTCAACACCGCCTGGGAGAGCGCCAGGCCGTGGCTCTTCGGCATCGCCAGGAACCGGGTCCGGTCTCATTGGCGCCGGCACCCCGCTGCCCTTGAAGCCGAGCCCAGCTCTGACCCGTGGCCTGATGTCGACGCACGCCTCGTCTCCAGTGCGAACATGCCGAGCGTCGTGGCGGCACTGAAGGTCCTGCCTGCCGACGACCGCGAAGTCCTGCTACTCGTCGCCTGGGAGGAGCTAACGCCAACCGAAGCAGCGCTAGTGCTCGGCATCCCCGCCGGCACTGCTCGCAGCCGGTTGCACCGAGCGCGCACTGCTCTCCGCAACCAGCTTGAGGGCTTGACCGACGGGCCAACTGTTATCGAAACGTGCCTAGGAGGAAAGCGATGATGGACGAAATTGAGCTAGTTCGGCAGATGGGTGTTGTCCCCGATGCCGATGATGCTGCTTACGTCTGGGCCCGCGAGGTTTTCCTTGCCCGCCTGCCCGCTGCCGAGCCAGTCAAAACATCGCCGAAGAGCCGCTGGCGCCGCCCCGCCATCATCGGCGCCTTGCTCGCCGGCACGGTAGGCGTCGGGGCGGGGGTCGCCGCGGCCACTGGCGCCCTGTCACCATCAGCAATCTCCGCCAATGTCGGCCAAGCGCTGGCACCCGCTCAGTCGATCGTCGGATCTGTAGACCCCTTGGCCGTACCCGGCACCGTCTTGCGGGTCACCGCGGCTGGACCGGAAGGGACAGTGCTGACAGTGTTCTCCCACAATGGCAACGCCAACAACTTGGCTGCCGGTTCCTGCGAGACCCTTACGCTGACGAACCCAAACGGCTCGCCGGCGCCAGGCTCCAGCCACGCGGACACCGGGGGTTGCGACGTCGCATTTGCCGGTTCGCTCGCGGAACCCTTGAGCGCTTCACAGCAGGGCCAAGCGTTAGTTGGGCCTCTTTCGCAAACCGCGGAATGGTCGTCTCCCACCGGGCAGATTTACACCATACAGTTCGGACAGGCACCCCTCGGTACGACCATGGTGGCGCTCGCTAACGCAGATGGCAATGTGGCATCCCAAGTGCAGGTAGTGAACGGCTGGTACGTTACCTACCTGACCTCGAGCGACTTCACAACCTTCGACAACCTTGAGTTCTTAAATCCCGCAGGCCAGGTCATCAGCACGCAGCAGTTGCGGGGCTAGCGCTCGTCGGCATGGTCGGAGCTCCCCCTCGCAGCGGATCTGTCGCGATAACCCAGCCTTGGCATGAGGCCGCGTGGGGCAAGGTGTCACCCAGCAAAGTGCTCAGAACTGGTCGCAGACCGAGCCACCCAATGACCAATACGATCCATAATAGTTTGAGGCGGTTGGTTGGTAAATTACTCCAAAACCTTGACCCGGGCTAAGGGTCCCACTCTTAGAGTTAATGGCCGAGATGCAGTGACTGCTGCCGCTAGTGCCACCTTTCATTGTGAGCGTGCCAGTCACATTGGACCCTGAGGTGTTGACGTAGGAGGCTGCCAGATCTGAGCTGTTTAGTGAGTAGACACCGATGCACACCCAACCATCGTACGCGCTCGCATAATACCCGGATGATTGAATTTGGGCACTCGGTCGTGGTATCGGGCCCAGCGGTCGCCGCGCCGACAGTGGACGTAGGCACAGCTGGGGGTGCCGAGGCAGCCAGCGCGCGACTGCAATCCAAAGTTAGCAAACCGACGTCGAAGACTATGCCACTCGGTATGCCGTACTGCCCATTAGAGGTTACCGGCTCTACTTGCGCGGTTTGCAAAGAACAGCCTGGCGTTAGCGAGCTGCTCGTAAGTTGGCTCAGCGTCGCGGTCATGCTAGCGCGCTGCTCTGCTGCCCACGCTTGCCACGCCGAGAGAGAGGCGCTCGCCGGTGGGGGAGCCGGAGGAGTTGTGTCTGACGCAGAAGTGGTCTGGAAGCTCTGCTGCAGAAGCCAAGCATACTGGCAGCTGCGCCATGAACGAAAGTCCGACGAGGCAGCAGGCGAATAGCAGGAGGCGACGGCTAACGTGACGCGTGGCTGTACTCCTCGCTTGTTGTGGTGACATTGATCCTCTCCTTCGTGTGCTCAGTAGACCTAACCATCGGGTTACGGAGGGGCTCTGTACAACGACATTGCCGGTATGAGCGCCCGTTTCTCGACCCCGACTGCCGAGGTCGCAGCATCTGCAGCTAGCGAGTGGCGGAGAGAGGAGGACGAAAGGACACTGACGGCGACGGACACCGCAGCGCCGGGCCACACCTTATTTCCCAGACTGCCAATCTTCAAGTGCCGTTACCCGGGACAGGTGCAAGAGCAGGCAATGAGGCAGACGTACCCGATGTGCCGCCCAAGTCCGCCCCCGTTACGGGCGTTTATGAACTCGACCATGTAGTTTTGTGGTGTGACTGTCCCCGTGTAACCAAGAGGCTGGCCAAAGGAGGGGATGCCTCCAGCAGGATCGACCTCGATTGCCCAGACGAGCACACCTTGCGGGTAGAGGCTCGAAGTGAACGTTTCTAGGCTGGCGCCCATGATCTCGGACCCGGAGGGGAACCCGGCGAGCGTCGTACCCTCAGCTGTCGCTTGGCTCACCACTGCCGTGGCGGCCGCGGAAAGCGAAGGTTGCACCAGGCTGTTACCGTTACCCTGAGAGTTGATGGCCTGCACCACGCTATCGGCCAGGGGTGGAACGCTTGTAGGCACTGCAGGTCGGCTGACGGTTGTTGTAGCCGCTGGCGCCGTCAGTTGGACGTTTGAGGCCGTCGCCAGGCCGTCGCCTCCCGACAAGAGGAGCCCTACAGCAAGGGATGCCGCTGCCATGAGGCCACAACCTACTGTCACGGACCACAAAGTGTGGCGCGAAGGACGGGTCAATTCGTGCATGCTGAGTCCCAGGTGTTGAGATCGGAGGACACGGGTTGACCCGATGCCGGGCTGATGTTCATGAAGCTGAAGGCACCGCCAACCCCCGTGCCACTATAGGTCTTCCAGGAGCCCCCGCTCCCAGCCGGCCAGTAGGTCTCGCTACTCATGAACTTCTCTTGGTTGTCAGAGCCGCCGGGAAACTGGTCCGCATAATTGTTCTTCCAGTCCGAACGCAGCTGCGTGCCGCCGGCGACGCACTGTTGGCTCGACTGGCGCTTCAGGACGTAGTTGACCCAGAAGTTGGCGTAGGTGCAGGTCGCCGAGGCTGCGTAGGCGGTGGTCTCCCAGTCGGTGACCTGGGTGCCCGAACCTTGGACGTACTCGCACACGGAGCCGTTGCAGTCGGAGGAGCTCGCAGGCGCGCTCGGCAGTGAGCGTGCGCTTGCGACGGTTGACAACAGCACCGGGCCGGTCACTAGGAAAAGAACGGTTACCGCCGCCTGTAGGGCCCGGCCCGGTACACCCTTGCCCACCACCGCGACCTCCCTCGAGCCCCGCACCAAGTGGTGGGGGAACTAGGCCAATAGCTACTACGATAGTTAATATCGCGCGTCTCGCGGGACCTGTCAAGGGGTAGCCGGTCATGGCAAAAAGGGCTCGGACCCAAACCTTCAGCCGGCCAGTGCGGCTCGTGCCTCGGAGCGAGCCTTACGGAGATCCGTATCTGCGTTACTACGGAGTTGCTGATTTACTGATACGATTTCTCTCGTGACCGTGATCGCCGTTGCTGCCCTCAAGGGAGGGGTGGGCAAGACGACCACGGCCGTCTACTTCGCCGTGGGCAATGGCCAGCTCAGGCGAGAAGGTGGTGCTAGCCGACGCCGACCGCCAAGGCAGCGCCCTTCGCTGGGCCGA
>DAHWQF010000236.1 GCA_027334785.1 Acidimicrobiaceae bacterium | reverse complement strand
ACCCCCAAGTGGCGCCCAAGTGGCGCCGGTTAGGGACCATTTGCTGGAGCGGGCCGGCGGCCGTGCCGGAGGGTCGGTCCCGTTCTCCGAAGCGGTGAAGGTCCTGCGCGAGGACCGTGATCGTCGTTGACGCCAGCGTCCTTGCCACCGCCCTGGGTGACGACGGCGACGACGGGGACCAAGCCAGGGCGCGCTTGCGCGGCGAGCGCCTAGCCGCGCCCGAGCTTGTCGACCTCGAGGTGCCCTCGGTCCTGAGACGTCTCCTCCTCGCTGGTCGCCTGCCCCTACGACGAGCGGAGCTGGCGATGTCCGACCTTCTCGCCCTGCCGCTGCACCGGGTCTCGCACCGGTCGCTGCTTCCCCGCTGCTGGGAGCTCCGACAGAGCCTCACGGTCTACGACGCCTCGTACATCGCTCTGGCCGAGCAGTTGCGCACGACCCTCGTTACCGCTGACAGCCGGCTGGCCAGTGCCCCCGGCCTCGGTTGCGAGGTCGACCTCATGGCCCGCACACCTGGGGGGCCACGGGCACCCTCGTAGGACAAACAGCCTCCTGGGCCGGTCAGCACGTACCTACGCGCCTAAACGCCTGGTGGTGGCATCGGATCCGGCATCCGGTCCCCGAGGGCCGGGCCCTCGTATGTCGCCGCCTGGGAGGCGGCAAGGTGAACCGACAACGCTGGGGGCAGTCGCCTCGTCCAGCAAATGGTCCCTAACCGGCGCCACTTGGGCGCCACTTGGGGTATCAGTATGATATTCTCCTTGAGTGGACGTGCTGATCCGTGATCTACCCGACCAGGTCCATGAGGAGCTGGCCCGTCGTGCTGCAATGGCAGACAAAAGCCTTCGCGCCTACCTCCGAGAGGTACTAACTGAGCACGTCGCCGTACCCTCGACCGACCAGTGGCTCGAGCGCCTGCGTGAGCTCGGCCCAACCCATGCCGATGGTCCTACCGGTGCCGAGCTCGTGGCTGTGGCCCGAGCCGAAGACGACGAATTGCTGAGCCGTTGAGCATCGTCGTCGTCGACGCTGCCGCCGTAGTGGACTTCATCTGCGACCTCCCTCCCGCTGGCCCGTACCGTTCCCGCCTTACGGCAGCCGGTGCCCTCGCCACTCCCGCCCACCTAGACGCCGAGGTGCTCTCAGCGCTCGGCCGTCTCAAGCGAGCCGGTCGGCTTCCTCACCAGGCAGAGCGCGTGACGGCTCTTGCGACCTTCCCGGCCCGACGCTGGCCACTACGGCCGCTGCTCCAAGCGGCCTGGTCTCTGACGGACCGGATCGCAGTACGTGATGCGCTCTACGTCGCGCTAGCTGAGTCCCTTGAGGCGACCCTGGTCACTACCGACGAGCGCCTCCGGAGGACTGCCTCGGCTATCGTCGCAGTAGCCGAGCCCGACGGTCCCTAAGCGATTCGGCGAGCGAGGGCCCGGGCGGGGCTAGACGCAGCGCAGGTGGCGCGGCCATGCGGATCGACCCAGTCTCGTCTGCACCAAGGGCCAGGGCAGGACCCATCCGAGGCCACCTGGTAACCTGATATCCCTTCCCTTGCTTGGACATTTGCCATGGGCTGATGCCACTCGCACCCATCGCGCAGAGCGGAACCGACCCCGCACCGGCTGCCACAGGCACTGAGCGATCCTGGACCTTTCGTTGTGTGCCGGGACAGCCTGACGGAGAGGCCATCGTGCCCGTTCGGCGCACTCCGGTGGCCGGCTCTCCGTGCAAGGCTGACGGTCGTGGTCCAAGCCACGACAGACTACGAAGTGGCGCTGCGAGGGTCTCGTGCCCCCGGCTCCCACGGCCAAGCACGCGCCCTGGCTCGACATGACAGGGCGGCCGTGGAAGCGGCGCTCGTCGGGCTCCTAGTCGGGTTGTGCGTCACAGCACCATTGATAGGAGGCGGGAGGACGCTGTTGCTCGACTGGGGTGCCGGCCCCCATAACAGGGTCGTCGGCCAGAGCCTTCTCGGCGTCAACCGGGGCCTGACAAGCGGGGCACTCAGCACGGTTGGGTTTGCAGCTATTGGCCGTGTTTTGGGCCCGGCCCGGACGTGGCTCGCGGTCCCCGCCGTCTTCGTCGTTGGCTCGCTCGGGGTGAGCAGGCTAATCGGAGGGTCCCGCTCGGCGCGGCTCCCGGCGGTGGCGCTGTACTGCGTCAACCCGTTCGTCTTCAACCGGCTCTACGCCGGCCACCTCGCCCTCTTGTTGGGCTACGGGCTCCTGCCCTTCGCCGTCGTCTCAGCTTTGCGCGCGCCCAAGCGCCGAGGTGCCGCTGGCGTGGCGCCGGCGCTGTGGTGGGCTGTCCTCACGGCGCTGAGCCCTCACTACGCGTGGATCTACGGGGCCGTGGTGCTCGTCTCCTTCGTGGTCGGGAGGCCATGGGGCTTCCGCCGGGCCGGTTGGTTCTTGGGGGCCTTCGCCGCGTTCGTCGTGATGAGCCTCTACATCCTCCTGCCCCACAGCGCCACCAAGCCCCTGGCGGCAGTGGGCTCGACCAGTCTCGACCTCTACAGGACGACTGGTGACCCCCACTACGGGCTTTTCGTCAACGTGGCCGGCCTGTACGGGTTCTGGCGGCTCGGCCCAGGCCCTCAGCTTCCCAAGGCCGTCGTCATGGGCTGGCCGCTGTTGCTCCTGGCGATCCCGGTCGTGGTGGGGGTGGGTGCCGTGACGGCATTGCGGCGTCCCGGGCCCGAGCCCGGGCACAGCGCCGGCAGGGGCGCCCTCCTCCGTCGGGACGATGGAGCGGCCCAGGGCGCACCGGCGCGGCGCCGGCAGGCACTGGTCCTCCTCCTGGTCGGTACCGCCGGCTATTTCCTCGCCCTCGGCACCCAGGGGCCGACGGGGCCGCTCTTCCGCTGGGCGTACTTCAACGTGCCGTTCTTCCAGGTCATGAGGGAACCGCAGAAGTTCTTGGTGCTGAGCGCGCTCGCCTATGCCGTGTCCTCCGGCTGGGGGGTGGAGCGCCTCGCCCGCTCGGTCGCCTCGGCCAAGAGGGCCACCGTCGCGGCAGGCGTGGCCGGCGTGGCGCTCCCGCTCCTCTACTGCCCGACCATCTTTTGGGGCCTGGCTGGCCAGGTCTCCCCGAGCACGCTCCCCCCCTCACACCACCAGGTCGACTCCCTGATGGGCAACGGGCAGGGCCGGGCCCTCTACCTGCCCCGGCACCTCTACATGGCCTACCCCTTCACCGACGGGCGCGTGGTGGCCAACCTCGGGCCAACCTCGTTCCGCCGGCCGGTGATCTCGGGCGACAACGTGCAGGTCGGGCGCGTAGAGACCCAGTCCACCTCCCCCCGCTCGGCCTACTTGGCCCGGCTCTTGGCCGAGGGGCGCCACCTCCGGGGCTTCGGGGCGCTCGTCGCTCCCTTGGGCGTGAAGTACGTGGTGCTCGCCAAGGCCGTCGACTGGGAGACCTACAGCTGGCTCGGCCACCAGGCAGACCTCCGCCTCGTCCACGACAGCGCCTCGCTCGAGGCCTGGGCCAACCTCGCCTACGGCGGCGTCGGCCAGCGGGTTGCGCACCCCGAGACGGTCTGAGCTCCCAGGGGCTCGTGGCCCGGGCCGGCGCCGGCGTGGCCGGCGGCCTGAACGGCGGGGCCGTCGCCTGAAGGATCCTGGGGCGCACATTCGCCGCCGGCGAGTAGTGATGACAAATGTGGCAACGTCCGTCCCGGGTGAAAGTCGGGACCCGTGAGCTCAGTCGCCGAACGGGCCAGTACCTGTCCCGACTATCGAGCAATGACGTGCTGGAGGTGACGAGCACCCGTGGTCTTCACGCCTATCCCGGAGCTGGCGGACCACCGGCGCCTTGAAATCCAGCAGGCAGTCGTACTGGGGAACCGAACTGGCGGGCAAACAGCGCCCGGGGGGACCCCGACAGCGTTGCGGACTGTGCCATTGCGTGGCACCTGGCGCCATGTTGGCCAGCATGGGTGTTGCCCCTGCGGCACCGTCGCCGGCTCGTCCCCAAGCAGGAGTCCGTGGCCCTGTCACGTAACGCCCCGGCCGTCGATCTCGATGCTTTCTGGGCCGACCGGGACGTCGTGCTCGACCAGCGGGCCCAGGATGTCTACCGGCCTTGAGCGCGCGGCGCGGGGACGAGGGCGGGGAGGGCGAGGTGGCGACGGCGCGAGAGGCGAGGACGAGGGCACGACTCCTCCAGGCAAACTCGCGCGAGGCTGGCAAGGTCGGCCCGACTGGGCGAAAGCGGCCCGAGAGTCCCTGGCCTTCGACAGTGACTTCAGCGCCGCCGGGTTCATCGGAGTGCGTCCCTGATGCCGATAGGTCCGTCGCCGCAGAAGCTCGCTCCGCAGCAGCCCGCAAGCCTGGAGCGCTGCGGGGTCACATCGTGCCTCATAAGCGAGCAGGTGAGCCGACACTTTCCCAGACAGCTTTCTCCACCCCCAATTGCTCTGCCGCCTGTCTGTGGAGGCGGGAGCGGGCCAGGGCAGGCAGGGCCCGGTCGACCGCCACAGCGGTCAACGGCTCGCTGAAGCGGAGTAGTCCTCCTCGGGCCGGGATGTTGGCTTCGGCCAGGGGGTTCGCCCTTCGCTCGGCAATAGTCATCCGGGCCGGCCCGCCACAGCTTTCCTCCTGGTGGTGCCCAGGCAGCGATACCGAGCACCCCGGCTACGCGGACAAGACCGGCGATCGGGCAGCCCAGTGAGCGAGAGGCGAAGGTGGGAAAGGGTCGCCCTCGTTTTGTGCTACATTGTTAATCAATGAGCAACGTGGTGGGCATACGGGAGCTGCGACAGCAGGCGAGCGCCGTCCTACGGCGGGTGACCGCCGGTGAGTCAATCGTGGTGACCGAGCACGGCCACCCGATCGCGCGCATCGTTCCTCTGAAGCCCTCGGCGTTGGAGCAGCTCGTAGCCGACGGAAGGGCGACCGAGGCCGAGGGCGACATGCTCGACCTGCTCGACGAGTTGGGTTTGCCGGGGAAACCGGGCGGCGCAGAGCTACCGTCGGAGGCCCTCGACCACCTCCGGGCTGACGAGGCGTAGGGCGAACGTGCGCGGGACCGTCGCGTATCTGGACTCGTCGGCTTTCGTCAAGCTCGTGGTGAAGGAGCCGGAGTCGAGTGCCCTGAAAAGAACACTGACGCTATGGCCCCAGCGTGCCTCGGCCGCGCTCCTGCGGACAGAAGCTGTCCGGGCACTGCGCCACTCCGGCAACGACCGGTATGTCGCGAAGGCGAGACGGTTGATGCGCGCGGTCTATCTCGTCCAGCTCGACGAGGCCCTCCTCGACCGGGCCGCCGACCTGGCGCCTCCCCTGCTCCGGTCGCTCGACGCTGTCCACCTCGCCTCGGCGACGAGCTTGGGCCCCGACTTGGGCATCGTGTTCGCCTACGACTCGCGGCTGAAGCAAGCGGCAGAATCGCTTGGGTTGCAGGTCGAGTCGCCGGCGTAGCCAACGATCGTGCGAGCTTTTCGACAGCCTCGTCGAACGCTTGTCACGGTTCCAGGGCCCCAGGAAGCCCGGCATGGCGGGATAACCAGGCTGTGGTCCGAGCTCCGCTCGAGGTGCAGGCCCAACTGGCCGCCCGCAGCACCACCGGGCACTATCGCTCGTCGACGCCCTCGTCGCCGCCACCGCCGAAGCCCGTGACCTGACCGTGCTGCACTACGACGCCGACTTCGAGCTCGTCGCCGAGGTAACCGGTCAAGACCACCAATGGGTCGTCCCGCGAGGGACCGTGGATTGACCAACAAGCCT
>DAHWQF010000235.1 GCA_027334785.1 Acidimicrobiaceae bacterium | reverse complement strand
CACCGAGCACATCTTGCTTGGCCTCATCCACGAAGGCGAGGGTGTGGCTGCAAAGGCCCTTGAGTCGCTTGGCATCAGCCTCGAGGCCGTTCGGGAGAAGGTCGAAGAAACGATCGGGCCCGCCGGGACGTCGACGACCGGGTCGCCTCCCTTCACGCCGCGGGCGAAGAAGGTGCTCGAGCTGTCGTTGCGCGAGGCGCTCCAGCTCGGCCATAACTACATCGGCACCGAGCACATGCTGCTTGGCCTCGTCCGGGAGGGCGAAGGAGTAGCTGCGCAGGTGCTCGTGAGCCTCGGGGCGGATCTGTCACGTGTGCGCCAGCAGGTCATCCAGCTGCTTTCGGGCTACCAGACCGGTGGCGGGCCCGAGAAGGCCCCGGCCGGTGCACCCGCTAGTGGTCAAGACGTGCCCGCGGGCAGCCCCGTGCTCGACCAGTTCGGCCGCAACCTGACCCAGCTCGCCCGAGAGCGCAAGCTCGACCCGGTGATTGGCCGCGAGCGTGAGATCGAGCGGGTCATGCAGGTCCTCTCCCGGCGCACGAAAAACAACCCGGTCCTGATCGGTGAGCCTGGCGTCGGCAAGACCGCCATCGTCGAGGGCCTCTCCCAGAGGATTGTTGCCGGCGAGGTGCCCGAGACCCTGCACGGCAAGCAGCTCTACACCCTCGACTTGGGCGCGCTGGTGGCGGGTTCCCGTTACCGGGGCGATTTCGAGGAGCGCTTGAAGAAGGTCCTGAAGGAGATCAGGACCAGGGGCGACATCATCTTGTTCATCGACGAGCTGCACACCCTCGTAGGTGCGGGGGCGGCGGAGGGCGCCATCGACGCGGCCTCGATCCTGAAGCCGATGTTGGCCCGAGGCGAGCTCCAGACGATCGGTGCTACCACTCTCGACGAGTACCGCAAGCACCTCGAGAAAGACGCGGCCTTGGAGCGCCGCTTCCAGCCGATCAAGGTCGACGAGCCGTCGCTAGCGCACACGATCGAGATCCTAAAAGGCCTGCGTGACCGCTACGAGGCGCACCATGGCGTCACGATCACTGACCAAGCCGTAGTGAGCGCGGCCAATTTGGCCGACCGTTATATTGCCGACCGCTACCTGCCTGACAAGGCGATCGACCTGATCGACGAGGCCGGTAGCCGCCTCAGGATTCGGCGCATGTCTACTCCGCCCGACTACAAGGCCATCGAAGAAGAGATCGGCAAGGCGCGCAAGGAAAAAGAGCTCGCCATTGAGAAGCAGAACTTCGAGCAGGCCAAGAAGCTTCGTGAGAAGGAGGAGGAGCTCCTCCAAAGGAAGGCCGCGAAAGAGCAGGAGTGGCGGGCCGAAGGTGTAGACCTCTTCGACGTTGTCGACGAGGAGGTGATAGCCGAAGTGCTTGCCAACTGGACCGGCATCCCTGTGTACAAGTTGACCGAGGAAGAGACCTCCAAGCTTTTGCGTATGGAGGAAGAGCTCCACAAGCGCATCATCGGGCAAAACGACGCCCTGAAGGCGGTCTCACAGGCCATCCGGCGTACTCGCGCCGGCCTTAAAGACCCCAAGCGCCCGAGCGGCTCGTTCATCTTCTTGGGGCCCTCTGGTGTGGGCAAGACCGAAACCGCCAAGGCGCTCGCAGAGTTCCTCTTCGGCGACGAGTCCGCCCTCGTGCAGCTTGACATGTCCGAGTACATGGAGAAGCACACGGTGAGCCGGCTCGTTGGTTCGCCGCCGGGTTACGTGGGTTACGAAGAGGGCGGGCAGCTGACCGAAGCAGTGCGGAGGAAGCCGTTCTCGGTGGTGCTGTTCGACGAGATCGAAAAGGCCCATCCCGATGTGTTCAACACGCTGCTCCAAATCCTGGAAGACGGTCGGCTCACCGACGCTCAAGGCCGCACCGTGGACTTCAAAAACACAGTCATAATCATGACGTCCAACCTGGGTACGGCTGACCTGCGGAGGGCCTCGGTCGGATTTGCCAAAGCCGACGCGGCCGTGACGCACGAGAAAATGAAGGCCAAGGTCAACGAAGCGCTGAAGCAGCACTTCCGCCCCGAGTTCTTGAACAGGATCGACGAGGTGATCGTCTTCCACGAGCTCACCAAGGATGAGATCACAGAGATCGTCGACCTGTACATGAAGCGGGTGCGCGAGCAGCTCGAGGCGCAGGGCATCAGCGTCGAGCTCACCCGGGCTGCCAAGTACCTCGTGGTCGAGCAGGGTTACGACTCCGCCATGGGCGCCCGGCCGCTGCGCCGGGCCTTGCAGCGCTTGGTCGAAGACCCTCTCTCGGAGAAGATCCTCTGGAAGGAGTTCCGCGCCGGCGACACGATCATCGTGGACGTCGAGGACGGCAACATCACCTTCCGGGCCATGGAGCACGTCGAGCCGCCGCCGGTCGAGCTGGCCGGCGCGGGCAGCCCCGACTGAGCCCGACGGTCGGCTGCCCTCGGCCTCGCCGGCACGATCTTTGTGGCCGGCGGGGCGTCGCGGTCCTCGCCAGTAGCCGGTAGCCCGAGTGGGTCGTCACAGGGCCCGTGTAAGGTCCCGGCCCATGAGCAAGTTACGTGCGCGGCACCGCTGTCAGATGTGCGGCGCCACTCAGCCCCGCTGGGCCGGGCGCTGCCCGAGCTGCGGTGAATGGGGCTCGCTGCGAGAGGAGCTCGCGCCCCAGCACGCCGCAGGGCCCGCCGGCGCCAGCTCGGCCGCGCTCTCCGGCGCCGGCTCGGGCGTGCTTTTTGGTACCGGCGGGCCGGGCGCTGCGGCGACCTCGGCACTTGCGCTCGCTGACGTCGACCCCGACGGTCGCCCCCCCATGCCGACCGGCCTGGCGGAGGTTGATCGCGTCCTCGCTGGGGGCCTTCTCCCTGGCTCTGCCACCCTGCTCGGCGGTGAGCCGGGTACGGGGAAGTCGACGCTATTGCTCCAGGTGCTGGCTGCGATGGCTTCCTCTGGAAAGCGCTGCCTCTTGGTCGCGGCGGAAGAGTCGGCTCACCAGGTCCGCCGACGTGCCAGCCGGCTAGGTGCGGACGTGCCGGGCGTGCTCGTGGTCGAGGCGACCGACCTCGCTTCAGTCGAAGCGGCCCTCGTCCATGTGGCCCCTGACGTGGCGGTCGTGGACTCGGTACAGGCCATCAGGGATTCCGAGGTGGCGTCCAGCGCCGGTTCGCCGGCACAGGTGCAAGCCTGTGCGAACCGTCTGGTGGCCCTGGCCAAAGGCATCGGGACGGCCGTGGTCCTCGTGGGCCATGTGACCAAGGACGGCGCCCTCGCCGGCCCGAGGGCATTGGAGCACCTCGTCGACACGGTGCTTTCCTTCGAGGGCGACCGTTACTCGGCGCTGCGGGCGCTGCGGTCCCTGAAGCACCGCTATGGCCCGACGGGCGAGACGGGCCTGTTCGAGATGGGGGAGGCTGGTCTGTCGGGGGTCGCGGACCCGAGCAACCTGTTCCTCGGCGACCGCAAGGCAGGGGTCCCCGGCTCCGCCGTGACCGTGCCTGTAGAGGGCCACCGGCCCCTGCTGGTCGAGGTCCAGGCCCTGGTCGGGCGCACCACGCAACTGCCTCGCCGCTACGTGACTGGCCTCGACGCGGGGCGGGTGGGGTTCCTCGTCGCCGTCCTCGACCGTTGGGCCGGCGTCCCGGTGGGCGAGCGCGACCTGTACGTGTCCGTGGCCGGTGGGGCCCGGGCGTGTGAGCCCGCCGCCGACCTTGCCGTCTGCCTCGCCTTGGCGTCTTGCATCTCGGAGGTCCCCGTGCCCACCGGCCTGGTGGCGATCGGCGAGGTCGGCCTGAGCGGTGAGGTGAGGCGGGTGAGCGCGATGGCGAAGCGGCTGGCGGAGGCGAGACGCCTCGGCTTCTCCCAAGCGCTCACGCCTTCCCAGGGCTTGCCGGCCTCTGGTGCAGCCTTGGGAGCGCGCCCGGCTACCACGCTCGGGCAGGCGCTGGCGCTGGCGCTCGGCAGCGGCCGGCGCCCCCTGCCCGGGCGCTCGCCTGCCGGCGAGCTGCACCGGGGGCGCTCACCGGCCACCGTACCCAGTCGGCGGGGTGCCCCGCCCCGCGGCCCGGCAGCCCGGCTGCGAGCCGTGCCGGCACCGGCCCCCTCCTAGTGCCTCTGGTTGGTTAGCATCGGCCAGTGCCGGACAGGCTGAGCGCGGGCATGATGGAGGCGCTTGGCATGGTCGCGCCGGGCAAGCCGCTGCGCGAGGGCCTGGACAGGATCCTCCAGGCCAAGATGGGTGCCCTCATAGTGGTAGGCGATGGGCCGGAGGTCCTGTCCATATGCTCCGGGGGGTTCCTCCTCGATTCGGAGTTCAGTCCCCAGCGGCTGTCCGAGTTGGCCAAGATGGACGGCGCCATCATCTTGGCGCCCGACGCCAGCCGCATCGCCCGGGCCAACGTCCACCTGGTCCCGAGCCCGGCGCTAGCCACCAGTGAGACCGGGACCAGGCACCGCACGGCAGAGCGGGTGGCCCGTTCGATCGACGTGCCCGTCATAACGGTCTCCGAGGACCGTGCCGTGATAACGGTGTACCGAGGGGAGCACCAGCGGCCGCTGGTGCCCGTCGAACGCCTTTTGGCACGCGCCAACCAGGCCCTCGAGACCCTGGAAGGGTACCGGGACCGCTTGGACGTGGTGACCAATGCCCTGTCCGCCCTGGAGGTGGAGGACATGGTCACCGTACGAGACGTCGTCACCGTGCTCCAGCGTGCCGAGATGGTGCGGCGTATCGCCGAGGAGGTCGACTCTTACAGCGCTGAGCTCGGTACCGACAGCCGCCTCGTGCGGCTCCAGCTCGAGGAGATGCTGGCCGGCGTGGAAGACGAGCGCCGCCAGGTACTTCGCGACTACCTCGTGCCGGACCCCGTCTGGGAAGTCGACGACGCACTTGCCGCGCTGAGCCACCTCTCCACCGAACGGCTGCTTGACCTGTCCAGGGTGGCCAACGTCTTGCGCATCGGTCCCGCCGGCCCCGACCTCGAGGCGCCCCTCAGGCCCTACGGCTACCGGTTGCTGTCCAAGATCCCCCGGCTACCAGAACAAGTGGTCCAAAACATCGTGCAGCGTTACGGTGGGCTCCAGCAGGTGCTCCGGGCCAGTATCGAGGATCTAGACACGGTCGAGGGCATCGAGGTCGCCGGCGCCCACTTCGTGAAGGAGGGCCTGGCCCGGCTGGCCGAGACGAGCATCCTGGACCGCCTCGGCTGAGCTCTGCCGGCGGCGTCCTAGCGAGCCCGCTGGGTGAGGCGCTCGCGATTGCCGATCCTGTAGTGCCGGTCGGACTGCTCGAGCCACCCGAGCCGGACGAAAGCCGCGATGGCTTTGTTGACCCGCTCTCGCGAGGCGCCTACCAGACCTGCCAGCTCCTCTTGGGTGATGGGCAGGACGAACTCATCGGCGTTGCCGGCCAGCTCGAGGAGCCGTTTGGCCGTCCGGCCTGTGACGTCGAGCAACATGGCGTCGGCGATGGCGTCGTCGGCGTTACGGAGGCGCCGCGCTATGAGCGCCACCACGTCCCATAGTGCCCCCGGTTGGGCTTCGAGCTCGGCGCGGACCTCGGCGTGGTTGTAGACTTCGCCGTTGTAGACGATGACGGTGTCGCCGCCGGGCGAATAGATGGGCTGGTTGCCCTGGGCGAGGTCGATGATGGACAGGCGGGCGTTGCCCATGGCGACGAGCGGCGATTCGTGCGCGCCCTGGTGGTCCGGCCCGCGATGCCGGATGGTTTCGAGGACGCTGTGAATCCG
>DAHWQF010000234.1 GCA_027334785.1 Acidimicrobiaceae bacterium | reverse complement strand
AGCTGTAGCGCTCGGGCCGTTGTTGGCGCTCTCGGGCCTAGCTGTGGCGGCGACTGGTGCGCGCTGAGCTTCGCACCGCCCGTGCCTCGGAGGGGGGCGAGGACCCTCCAGGCGCGAGCTTCACCCCGGCAGGTGCTCGCCGCCAGCGTCGCCCTCGGCGTGTGACGGCGGGAGTGGCCATTCCGGTGGCGCTCGGGGTGCTCGCAGCCGGGTTCGCATACGAGGCACTTCAGGGCCGTGCGGCCATGACAGAAATCGTGGTGACGAGGTCGGAATTGGCGGCAGGAGCGCCCATAGACGCCGGCGACACGCGCCTCGTGAGAGTGCACTCGGTCGACCGGTCGCTGTTGCGGGGCTTGGTGACGCCACCCCAACTGGGCGAGGGCTGGGTCGCAACCGTGCCTATACCGGCGGGTGAACCGGTGACTTCGAGCGAAATATCAAGGCCGGCCCAAGGCCCGGTGCTCGGGGAGATGAGCATTGCCGTCCCCCTCGACCAAGCGGTGGGCGGGAGGCTCGTGCCCGGTGACCGGGTGGACGTGATCGCGGGAAATGGAGCGGGCGGCGCGCACTACGTGGCGCAGGGCCTTCGAGTTGTTGCCGTCGCGCCCTCGTCGGGCAACGGCGCCCTCCTCGGGGCGTCCACGAACTATTACGTGGTCGTGGCCGTCGGCAAGCAAGCGGCCTTGCAGATAGCGGCTGCCCTGGCGGGCGGGGGCGCGGGAGCGGGTGGGGCCGGCGGCATCGAACTCGTGCGTTCCAGTGGTGAACAGCGGGCCGCGCAGGTAGCTTACGAGCCGGCGCTCCGGAAGGGCTCTGGGCGGTGAGGGTAGGCCTGGCGGCGACGACAGCGCCTTGGAGCGCCGGCCTGCGCAGTTACGTCCGGGACCATAGCCAGGGCGTGAGCGTCGAGGTCGTGATGGACCGCCCTGGCCTGGAGAGGGCTCTCGGTGGGCTCGATGTGCTCGTGTTCGACGACATCATGCGTACTTTCTCCGTCGCGGACATCTCTCGGGCCCAGAGCTACGGCGTGCACGTGATAGGCGTGTTCGACCAGGCGCGAGGCGCCGGGCGCCAGTATGTGAGCGGCCTCGGGCCAGACCAGGTGCTGCCCGCTTCGCTTTCGCCGGCCGAGCTCTTGGCGGCGGTGCGCGAGGCCGTGGAGGCGAGGCCGAAATTGAAGGTGCGGCACCGGTCCCAGGAGGGGGCATTTGTGCCCGGGGGAGGCCGGGACGGCCGGAAGAGCCGGGGCGTGGTGGGGGCGTGGACCAAGGTGAGCGGGGGGGCAGGGCTTTCGGAAGCTTTCGTGATTGCGGGGGAGCAGTTGTCGAGGCAGGGCCGGGTGCTGCTCGTCGAGGCCGAAGAGGTGGCGCCGGTAATGCTTTCGCGCCTGTCACGTTCGCCGGAGGGCGGCTTGCCTTGGGCCTTGTCGCGCGCCGCTCAGGGCCTTCCTGCCCTGCCCGAGGCTCTTTCCCCGCCAAGACCGGGCGTTCCGGGGCCGGTAGAGCACTTCGATGTGGTCTGCGCTGCTCCCACCATCGCGCAACCCATAAACCCCTTTGAGCTCGAAAGGTTCCTCGGAGAGGCGACCCTGCGTTACAACTACGTCCTGGTCGAGACGTCGTGGCTGGCTGGGCTGGGCGGGGCGCGCGAGCGCCCCAGCTCGGCGCGCGCCGTCCTGCGCCTGGCGGCTTCGATTGTCGTCCTGGCCGGCGCCGACCCTGAGGGGGCGGGCAGGCTGGTGCAGTGGAAGGCGGCCGCACTGGCCGCGGGCGTGTCGGCGCCGGCGTTTGCGGCCTTTGGCCGGGCCAGGTCCAGCCGGTACGAGCGGGAGCACCTGCGCTCTGTCGTCGAGTCCAATACGGGCCGCCATCCCTTTGCGGGCTTTGCCTTCTTGCCAGAAGACCCGGCCGTCGGGCGCGCCCGGTGGAACGGTGAGCTTGTCCAGAGGGGCGCGTTTTTCGACGCTGTCCGGGAACTCGCGGCCAGGTCGGTCTCGGCTGCTGTGCCCGTGCGGGATGGCGCCGGTGAGACCCTTGGCGGTCCACCTGGCCCTGGCCAGCCGGGTGGCAACGTCGCCCTGGCCGCAGCTTCCAACGGGTCAGCGGGGACCTGATGGCGACGGCGTTCGAGCAGTTGCGGGGCAGGGTCCTCGGGCTGCTGGCAGCTAGGGATATTGATGTCGGGGCCGACCCCGGGGCGGCGAGGCGGCTCGTCGAGTCCGAGACCGAGCGTTTCCAGCGACAGCTGATGCGTGGCGCGCTGGCCGGGCTGGCGCCTTTTGTCGACCCAGCCGACGTAGTCGAGCGCCTTATGACGGAGCTCGTCGGTATTGGCGCCCAGTTGGACCAGCTGGTGGCCGACCCTTTGGTCGAGGAGATCTACGGTTTAGACGGCGAGATAACGGCGCGGTTGGTGGGAGGGGCGACCCGCTACAGCGAAGCGCCGGCGCAACCCGGGGCGGTGCTGGCAGTCCTGCAGCGCTTGGTGGCCGGCGCCGGAGAGAACTTCGACGCTTCGCACCCAAAGGTCGACGGCGTGCGGGTCATCCTCCCCGGCGGGCGCCAGGCACGCCTGTCGGTGTCGGTGCCGCCGAGGATCGACGGGACGGTGTCGTTTAGCCTGAGGGTGCCACAGAAGCGCAATACCACCCTGCGCGACCTCGTGTCGTTCGGGTCCTTGATACCCGAAGCGGCCACGTTCCTGGAGGTCTTGATGCGTATCCGGCGGGTGCGGATGCTGGTGGCAGGGGCACCTGGCGCGGGGAAGACCACGCTTCTCGAGGCGTTGTTGCGGGCTGCGCCCCCCAACCGGCGGACGATCTGTGCCGAGGAGCAGCGAGAACTGAACGCCCCGCTCTTGAACGGGGAGTACTGGCAGGCTTCGAAGGTCGAGTCGTTAGCAGATCTCGTGCGATCGGCGCGGGTGGCCTCACCGGAGCTGATCGTGTTGGGCGAGTTGAAAGGCCCCGAGGCCTGGGAACTTCTCATGGCCGGGACGCTTGGGGTGGGCGTTGTGGCGGCCGTCCATGCCGAGGACACGGCGGGCGCGTTCGAAGCTCTCGCCGTCTGCGCGACGAAAGCCGTGCCCGCCACCCCGTTTGCAGAGATCGAAGCACGCTTTGCCGCCATGTTCGACGTGGTGGTCTATTGCGACATCGACGACTCGGGAGAACTGGCGAGGCGCCAGATTACAGAAATTGCGGTCGTTCCGCCCCAGCTCAGCACGGCGATGGGAGGCGTCGCGGTGACACCTATTTTTAGCCGGAGCGATATCGGCGAGCCAATGGAACTGCGCAGTGGGGCGGTGGGCGAAAGGCTCGAGCGCCGCTGCAATCGCTTATTGGCCCGCTACGGCTTGGAACTGGCTGACGTGCTGAAGGGTGCCGAGGTCATCTGGTGAGCGTTCTGGCCGCCATCTGTGCCGGGTGCTGTGCCTGGGCGCTGGCGCGGTTGGTGGCCGGCGAACGGGTCCTGCCCGGCCCTCGTGGCGCTGAGAGAGGGCGGGGTGCGACATCAGGGCGCCGGCGAGCGGGTCGCATACTGCAGTTCCAGGTGTGGCTGTCGCAGGCCGGGGCGGCGGTGACCCCTCGGCAGTTCGTCGCCGTGTCGGCCGGTGTCGCTCTCGCCGTGTTTATTGTGCTTTTCGCCATATCCCGGACCGCGGTGGTGGCAGCGCTGCCGGCGGGGGCCGCCGGCGCCGTCCCCTATGCCTACTGGTCGTCGCAGAGACGGAAACTGGCGGCGGCCCGGAGCGCGGCATGGCCCGACGCCCTCCGCTACCTCGTGGGAGTGCTGGGCGCGGGGCTGGCGACGCTGCACGAGGCGCTCGAGGAGCTATCCCGTTCTGGCCCCGAGCCGCTCCGGCCACCGATGGCCCGCTATGCCCGGCTGGCGGGGCGTGTCGGGGACCGCGCCGCTCTCGAAGCCGTACGGGCGGAACTGGCCGACCCGATATCCGACCCGGTTCTGCTGGCCTTTGCCGGGGCGATAGAGGAAGGCACGGGGACAGTGCTCCGGGTGCTGTCGGACCTTGGTTCCCAGATCACGGCCGACCTGCAACTCGCTGAGAAAGTCAGGACCTTGCAGACCCAGTCGCGGGCGGCCACTTGGGGCTGCTTCGCCCTCCCCTATGTGGTGCTGTTCGTCTTGTGCACGACCAACAGCGCCTACCGGCACTATTTTTCCCAGCCGGCTGGGTTGGTCGTGGTGTTCGCCGGGGCGGCGGTGTCACTCGCCGGCCTCGCCGTATCTCGCCGGCTGGTGCGGCCGATCGCCACGACGAGGCGTGTGTTCGCCGAAGGGGGGCAGCCCTAGGTGGGACCGGTGGGGCTTGATGCTGCACTGGCAGGCGCGTCGGCGGGGACGGTTGTGGCCTGGGCCGGCGTGCGGGTCGCACACCCTCGGCGGCCACCGGGGCCGCGTATGGCTTTCTACTTGGAGACGGCCCGGTCCCAGTTGGGCGGTGCGCCCGGCGGTCCCGACAACCCAGTGATGGCAGGGGAGGTACTTCGGCGTGTGCTCGGGCCGCTGGCGGGCGCGTTGGTCGCGGTGGCGAGCCGCCCCCTTCGAAAGGCACCGGGGGGCAACCTGGAACTCGCTTTGCGGCAGGCCGGGCTCAGCATCAGCGTCGAGGCGTACCGCCGGCAGTACTTGCGCTGGTTGGCGCTGACACCGCTGGCGCTGGGAGCGCTCGGCGCGCTCACTGGCCGGGCTTCGTTGGTCGTGCTGTTTTTCCTGGCCGGCCTGTACGCCGGGAGCCGCCGGCTACCCGAAAGACTAAAGGTGCTCGCCAGGCGGCGCAACGAGGTGGTGCGCAGCGACCTGCCCACGGTGGCGGCGGTTCTCGCTCTAAAGATAGAGAGCCACAAGAGCCTCGTCGTCGCCGTCTCCGACCTGGTGGCCCGAGGGAGCGGGCCGGTCGTTGACGACCTGAGCCGTGCCGTGCACCTGATAAATGCCGGCTACGGCGAAACGGGGGCATTCGAGTTGATCGCAGCTGAGGCGGCCGAGCCGGCGGCCTCCCGTTTCTACCGTTTCCTGGCTGCCGCCACCGCCGGCGGCTTGGACCTCGCTCGGGCTCTCCTCGACCAGGCCAGCGAGCTTCGCGTGCAGCGGCGCGAGGAGGTCGAGCGGAGCGCCGCCCGCCGCACGATGTCGCTCGTGGTCCCCCAGCTGGTCTTTATGGCCCCGGTCCTGTTTGCGTTCTTGCTTGCCCCACTTCCCCAGTTGCTGTTCGGAAACTGACGCTCATGAGAAAAGGAGACTAAGAATGCTCACCCAGACGAAGCAGGCCCCCGTGGAGGGCCATTACGACACGGCCGCCGGCCACGCTGGCGGCTCGACTCTGGTCCCCGCCGGCGGTCCAGCCCACCTGCGCCCCGCTGAAGTCCCCTGGGCCGGCGGTCCAGCCGGCGCGCTCGCTATTCAGGTCCCCTCGGCCGGCGGTCCAGCCGGCGTGCGCCCCGTTGAGGTCGCCTCGGCCGTAGGGCCGGTCGGGGTGCTCCCCGTTGAGGCTCCCTCGACCGATGCATCCGGCGCCGGCCTCGGGGCCGATCTCGCCGGTCTCGCCGGTCTCGCCGGTCTCGTTGCATCACCTGCAGGGCGGTTCGGGCATTCGGCCCAATGGCTCTTTGCCCTGGTGGCGAGGGTTGTATGGTGCCTGGCTGGGCCGGCGTGGCGTTCGGCCCGGTGGTTGTTGGGGATCGCTGCGACGTCAAGTCGGCGAACCGGTCAGTTGTGGGCGGG
>DAHWQF010000233.1 GCA_027334785.1 Acidimicrobiaceae bacterium | reverse complement strand
TAGTAGAGGTCGCCCACTCCGAGGTCCCGAGCCTGGCTGTGTTGGAGGACCGTTTCGTCGCATGGCTGGAGACAAGTTACCACCGCCGGGAGCACTCAGAGACCAAAGAAGCGCCTATAGAGCGCTTCTCCCGGCTCGCCAAGCCGGTCTTCCCGGGCCAAGCACAGCTCCGTGAGGCCTTCCTTTTCTCCGAGGCCCGCACCGTCACCAAGTTCTGCACGATCAGTTTGCATGGTAATTCTTACGAGGTGGACGCTGCATTGGTGGGCCGGAAGGTCGAGCTGATTTTCGACCCATTTAATTTGGAGCAAGTGGAGGTGCGCTACATGGGGCGCAGCTTCGGCCAGGCCGTCCCCCACAAGATAGGGAGGCACTCCCACCCCATGGCCAAGCCCGCCCCCGAGCCCGGGCCACCGAGCGGCATCGACTACCTGGGCCTCCTCTCCGAGCGCCACCGCGCCGAGGTTGGCCGGCCCATCGGCTACAGGGGCCTGGCCGAAGGAGGTGGCGACCAGTGAGCCTCGACCAGGTGAGGGCGTACTTCGGCTTCACCAAGATGCCTTTTGGCAAGTCCCTGCCCCCATCGGCGCTCTACAAGTCAGCTGGCCACCAAGAAGCGGTGGCGAGGCTCAGTTTCTTGGTCTCCGAGCAGGCCATCGGGGTGCTCACGGGAGAGGTCGGCTCGGGCAAGTCGGTGGCCGCCCGCGCCGCTGTCGCCGGCCTGGGCCCCTCCCGCCACAGCGTCATCTACCTCGCCAACCCGGCCGTCGGCGCCAGGGGCCTATATACAGAGGTGGTCTCCCGCCTCGGCGGGGAGCCCCGCTTCCACAAGGCGGCGCTCATCGCCCAGGCCACGTCGCTATTGGTGGCAGAGGCTTCCGAGCGGGGGCGGGCCGTCACTTTGCTCGTGGACGAGAGCCACCTCCTGGACAGCTCCCAGCTTGAGGAGCTAAGGCTGCTCACCAGTTCGGAGATGGACTCGGCGAGCCCGTTCGCCTTGGTGCTGGTCGGCCAGCCATCGCTCAGGGCGCGCCTGCGCCTCGGCAGTTTCGCCGCCCTCGACCAGCGCGTGACGCTCCGCTACGCCCTCCCCCCGATGAGCCCGGAGGAGACGGCGGGGTACATATGCCACCATCTGTCGCAAGCTGGCCGCAAGGACACGCTTTTCTCCGACGACGCCATAGCCAGGGTGCACGAGGCGGCCAGGGGCCTCCCCCGGGCGGTCAACAACCTGGCCCGCCGGGCGCTCGTCGCCGCCTGCATCGAGAAGGCTTCGATCGTCGACGACAAAGCGGCACGCTCTGCCGTCGCGGAGGTGAGCGCGGACTGATGGACTACCAACGGGTCGTGTTCACCATAGAACTGCCCCACACCGGCATGATGCAGGCCGAGGACATGGCAGTCCGCGCGCTAGGCCAACTGGTGGCGTTCTTCCGGGAGGAGTTCCCCCACACCGGGCGCGTCATGGTCGAGGTCGTGCCTCCCACGCGCTACTCCTGACGAACCCCTCGCAGCCGGCATTTGCGCTTACGCAGTGCCGGCTGCTCATCTTTCGCCCCTCCTGGGCAGCGCCTCGACCGACCACGTGAACAGCCCCGTCGTCACCCTCCATGACGCAACCGACAACCTGGTGACGCGACGGCCTCAGCGTCGGCGCCGCTTCCATGATCAGCCTGGCGGTCCGGCAACAATTTAGCTGGCTGCGCGGCGGATGACACCTGCACACCAGACCAGAGCCCGGCTTCTGGTTGCCGTTGGGGGGATCGCGGGATGCTCGTCCGGTGCGCTGTATCGGGGCTAGGAAGCGCTTGTGCCTGACTGTTGTTGCGTGACGTGGGGCTGGAGCACTTCGGCGGTCGCTTGTACGAAGGCCTGGACCTTGGTGCTGCCGTTCTCGCGCCGCCAGACGAGTGCGGTGGTGGCGGGCGGGAGGTCGCTTACCGGCACGGCAACGAGGCCCGGTTGGGGGTAGCGCTCCAAGAAGGAGGCTACGGTCGGATGGACGAGCTCCCCGGTCGCCGCCCGCATACCCGCCTCCTGGATGCTGCGGACATACACCCTATGGATAGGTCGGCCCGAGGGGGTGCAAGGAGGACTGAAGGCGTCCATCAGCTCGCGGGGAGCACCCGCCACGTCGGTGGTGGTGTACCCGGCCAGGTCCTCGACGCACACCGAGGAGCGGTCGGCAAGTGTATGGTCCGCCCTGACGACGACCACCCGCTCCTCGCACGTGAGAACGGGGCCTATCTCGAGGTCGGGGTCGCTCAGCGGCAGACGCATGACGAGCAGGTCCAGCTGGCCCCGGCGGAGCAAGTCGAACTGCTCCGGCGCCAGCCCCGTCTCTATGACCCGTACTGCGCACTGGGGGTGCCGCTTCTCAAAGGTCTTAATCATCTCCGACAGGTGAGGCCCGGCACCGCCCGAGGCGTAAATACCGAGGCTTAGCGTCCCCCCGACAACGCTTACGAACTCTCGTATCTCAATATATGAGCGCTGTATTTGTTCATAGGCGGGGGCAACCCTGCGGAGGAACTCCTCTCCTTTTTGGGTGAGCTGCACGCGCCGGCTGGTGCGATCGAAAAGCCTCGCCCCGAGTCGTGCTTCCAGCTTGGCGATGACCTGGCTTATGCGAGAGTGGGTGAGTCCAAGCCTCTCGGCGGTCCGGCCGAAATGCAGCTCTTCGGCCAGCGCGACGAACACCTCAAGCTCGCGAAACTCGACCTCAGATGACATCGGTTAGCCAGACTACCAGGTTCGGGTAGGAAGTGGGCCTTGATCAGGTCGGATGGCAAGACGAACATTTATCAAGGGGGCTAGGGCTGACCACGCGCAGCCGGTTGAACACAAGGACAAGCAAAGGAGCGAACCTCTATGACCGAGACAATGCCCAAAACACGGGCGATGGCAGTAATTGCTGTGCACAAGTACGAACCGGCACCCTACGAGCAGCCGGACGACGGTGGCCCGGTGCTCAGCCGGATCCACGTGGAGGAGAGCTTCTCCGGCGACATCAACGGGGACGGTGTGGTGGAGTTCCTGCAAGCCGCCCTAGCCGACGGCTCGGCAAGCTTCGTCGGGATCGAACGGGTCGCCGGGACGCTGGCTGGACGGTCGGGGACCTTCCTGCTCCAGGACCAGGGCACGGTCGAGGCGAGCACCGTGAGCGGGCAGTGGTTCGTGGTGCCCGGGTCAGGGACGGGCCATCTCCTTGGGCTGCGAGGCGAGGGCGGTTTCCGGGCCAATCTGGGCGAGGGCGCCCAGGTGCACCTCGACTACTGGTTCGAGTGACGTACCAGGCGACGACCTCGACCGGGCCGTCTGTAGCCCCGGTCAAGGCCACGGTGGGACAGGGCTCGGCTCGCCAGTCGGGCCCCGTGGCCCTGGTGCTCTCCCGCCAGGCCAAGGCCGGGCACGAGCAGGCGTTCGAGGAGGTGCTGCGGCGACTGGCGGTGGCAGTACGTGCCCAACCCGGCCACTTGGCGGTCACCACGTTGGCACCGAGGCCGGGCGGGGCGCCCCTCTATACGGTCGTCTCCCACTTCGCCAGCCGGGCGGGTGCAGACGATTGGCTTTCCAGCCCAGAGCGGGGCCGCCTTGTTGCCGAGGCCGACCTGCACGCCCGGGGCGAGCTAGAAGCGCGCTACGTCTCCGGCCTGGAGGGCTGGTTGGCCCGCCCGCGCCAGCCGGTGCTGGCCCCACCTGCTCGGTGGCGCTTGGCTGTGGTCACGGCCATAGCCCTGCTGCCACTGCTCGAGGTGATCAGCTACCTGTTGTTCCCGCGCCTCGCCGGGCTACCGGTTTGGGCCCGGCCGGCGATCTCGGTCGCCGTTGTCATCCCTCTCATGCAGTACGTGGTCGTCCCGGTCCTCGCCCGTGTGGCACGGGGCTTTCTCTACCCTGCACCCTTCCGGCAAGCCCGAGGAGGCGAGACGTGAACCGGTCGGGGACCGCGCTCGCGGGCAAGGTGGCCCTGGTGACCGGGGCTGCCACCGGTATCGGTCGGGCCATCGCCCAAGCCCTGGCGGCCGATGGGGCGAACGTTGTCGTCAACCGCAACCACACCCCCGGACCGGCGGAGAAGGTGGTGGCCGGCATCGAGGAAGCCGGTGGCTCAGCGGTCGCTATCGCCGCGGATGTGAGCGTACGGGGTGAGTACGAGGCCATGGTCCGCCGGCTGCTCGCCGAGCTCGGCCGCTGGGACATCCTGGTGAACAATGCCGCCGTCGCCCTCACCAAACCGTTCGCCGAGGTCAGCGAGGCCGAGTTCGACCTCAGCTTCGCGGTCAACGTGAAAGGCGTCTTCAACGGGCTCCAGCTGGCCTTGGAGCACCTGGCCAACGGCGGGCGGGTCGTAACGCTCTCCAGTTCGACCACCGCCTTGATGCTGCCCGGGTATGCCGTCTACGACGCCACCAAAGGAGCTATCGAGCAGTTCACGCGCGTCCTCTCCAAGGACTTCGGCTGCCGAGGGATAACCCTGAACACGGTGAGCCCGGGCGCGACTGAGACCGCTACCTACCGAGACGGCAAGAGCGAGCAGTTCCTGGCTGGCCTGGAGGCGATGAGCGCCTTCGGCCGGCTGGGCCGGCCAACCGAAGTGGCCGCGGTGGTCTCGTTCTTGGCGAGTGACGCGGCTGGATGGATGACCGGCCAGAACCTCCGGGTCAACGGCGGCACCGTATGAGCGAGGGGAGCTGAGGGAGCTTCTCGAGCCCTGCAGGTGCTCAGGCACGCCGACCTGGTGGCTTGCCGGCTCGCGCCCGTCCTCGGGGCCCAGGCCAGCCCCCGCATGGCCCCGAAGATCAACCAGCGCCCACTGTTGACCGCCGCGATGGTCCTCGCCGTGGCGGGGTTCGCACCCGCAGGGTGCCTGTTCGGGCTCGGGATCGGACTCGCGCTCACCCTCGCCAACGACGCCGTGCTCGGCTCAACCGCCGACGCCCGGCACATCGACCCCGACCACATCGCCCAGGTTACGGTCGACTTCACCCACGCCATGACCACCGGGCTGTGGATCACCGCGGCGGTCACCGCCGCCACGGCCGTTGCGGCGCTCGCGCAACCCGCCCAGCGCCAGGCCGCCGACCCGAATGGCCACGTGGTCCTCCATGTTCCGGGCCAGGCGATCGATCTTGTGGACGACGACCGCATCGACGTCACGGTCCTCGGCAATGCGGGCCAGGATCGCCTTCAGTGCTGGCCGGTCCGCGCTGCGAGCCGACTCACCTCGGTCGATGTACTCGTCGGCCAGCAGCCACGTCGTGGTACTCGGCCTCACGGCCGGCGCGGGGTGGTCGGAAGCGTTCGACCAGACGCAACTGGTAGAGCCGGGTCATCCGGTGCTGGGCGGTATTGCGATCCGAGAAGAACATCATCTGCACCTGGCTGGTGGTGAGCACCCGATGCCAACGGATGAGCCGCAGGATGTGCCGGTCCCGGGCGAAGGCCGCTGATGGCCCAATCGTGAGCGATGACGGCGGTGCCGAGCCGGGTCCGGGGCGCTCGGGGTGATCTTCACGTGGGACAAGGAGCATGACGAGGAGCTGTGGTTCATCTCCGCATACGTGCCCGAAATACGCGTCATGGAGCACGCCCGGTTCCCTTGCCTCGATGCGGTAGCGGAGGCGCTCGGCGGCGCAGCGATATGGGAGTTCCCGATCCCTCACGACTTCACCGACGGCTACCAGCCGGCGTTCTGGCGACGCCCCCAGGCCAACCTGGACCCCGCCATACGAGCCGCCAGCTCGACCTT
>DAHWQF010000232.1 GCA_027334785.1 Acidimicrobiaceae bacterium | reverse complement strand
GAGCCAGGCGACGAGCACCCAAAACAGGACGACACTTAGCGCGATCGACGGGAGCACCCATATGACGCCACCAGCGATGCTCTGGTCCGCGACCGCTGACAGGTAGGCCCCACGTACCTGCCTGTAGGCTGGGTACCAAGCCGCGTTGCTAAAAACCATCGCCACCCCGACGACGAAGGTCACCGCCAGCCAGGCGAGGACGACCCACGCCCGGGAGGCGAGGTCGAGGCGGGGGGTGAACGGGCGGCTACCGACCACCTGGCCCCAAAGCGGCATGGTGGCAAGGAAGCTGGCCGAGAGCTCAACCCCGTGTAGCGTGGCGGACCGGGCGCCCGCGTCGAGGACACTTGGTACCCACCACACTGGGAACAGCAACAAGAACAGGACCAAGGCGAGCGCAGGCGAGCTCGCAACGGACCATGCCTTGGTCCCCCGGCGACGGCCAAGCCAGGTTTCGAGGCGGTCCCCTCCGCCCCTGGCTGTCCCAGCCGCCCACGCGAGCCACGGCGCCCCCAGCACGACCAACGGGGCGGCCAGGTAGGCAAGCAGCACATCTTCGGTGGCCCGGGCCGAGGTGTCCAGCCCCGACCAGTACCCGAGCGGCGAAGTGACGGTGACGACGGCCACAGCTATGCCGGCGCGCGCGAGCCAGCGCTGCCCCCCCGGCGGCGGCTGCGGCAACCGCCTCTGGCCCCGCTCGTAGAGCAGCACGGCAAGAGCACCAGCGCCAAGAGCTACTGGGGGAGCCCCCCAGTGCTCAATCAACCACATAAAAGAGGATCCAAAACAAGAGGCTAACGAGCACCATGAACCACCAGTAGAAGTTGCAGCCAGCCAGCGAGGCCCGCAAGTGCCTGGCCGCGGCGTGCTCGGACTCCCCTAGGTGCACGTCGGGGCCCACCTCCACCCGCAAGCGGATGCTCCGGGCCGCAATCGTCTCGACCCAGTACGCGCCGCCAAGGACCATGGCCACGTTGAGCGGCGCGAAGCCAATGAACACCGACGTGTAGCCGTACTCGCCTGGGTAGAAGGGCAGCCGGGTCAGCTGCCAGATCTGGAAGCCGCCGGCGATCGCCCCGAAGAGAGCCGTGAGCCACGCCGCCGTCAGCCACTCGAAGCGGAGGCCCCGGCGCAACTGGTGCCGCCCGTACTCCAGCATGAAGGCCCCGAGCAGCACGCAGAGCGCTATCAGCGTGCCGATCACCGGGGGAGGCGTCAGATGGTGGGGGTCCCACTGGCCCGAACGGTCTATCGCCCGCAGGTAGAAGTAGGCGAAGGCGACCCCGGACCACGCCATGGTGAAGAGGCCCACGAACAGGCGCGACCCGGTCCACAGGCCGCCTTCGGTGGACTCAATCTCGTACTCTTCCTCGGCTGCCGGGTCGAGGAGTTGGGAAACGTCGCTCATTTTGCTGTCCTTCCTCCCTAGTGCTCACTCACCGGCGCTGATCTTCGCCGTCAGCTTGGCCTCCAGGTGGCGCGGTCTCAGGGCCGGGACCGGGGCCGACCGCCCCGACCGGGGCTAGACCGCCGCCCGCGCCTGCCCCTGCCAGAGCGAGCACCCCCTGCAGGTGAGCCACCGGCAGGGCTTCGCGCTCGCCGTAGTGGTAGGGGTCGGACAGGATAATGGGGAGGCGCTCGAAGTTGTACCACGGCATCTTGTACGCCGGAAGTTGCCACTCCAAGCCCAGGGACTGCCAGGGGTTGGCCGGCGCCGGCCTCGGGTCGACCCAGACCGACCAGACGAAGTTGACGGCGAACACGAGGAACGACATGCCGAGCAGGTAGGCGGAGGCCGACGCCCAGTCGTTTAGGACTTGAAGGCGGGGAGCGTACTCGAACACGCGCCTCGGCATGCCGAGGAAGCCGACTATAAAAAGCGGGAAGAACGTGAAGTTGAACGCGATGAACATCCACCAGAAGTGGATTTTTGCCAACGTGTTGTTGAGCATCTTACCGGTGAAAAGCGGCGTGTAGTAGTAGACGGCGCCGAAGAAGGCGAAGAGCAGGCCGCCCATGATCGTGTAGTGGAAGTGAGCCATGACGAAGAAGCTGCCGTGGATCGTCACGTCCACTGGGACATCAGAGTTGTAGACGCCAGTGATGCCGCCTATCAGGAAGTTGAAGTACATTGCGAGGCAAAACATCATTGGCACCGTGAAGCGGATCCTGGCGCGCCACAGCGTCCCCATACCGATCAGGTAGATGAAACCCGTAGGGATCGATATGAGCTCGGTGGTCAGCATGAACACCGGGCGCATGTCGGGGTTGATCCCAGAAACAAAGAGGTGGTGCTGCCAGACGAAGAAGCTGAGCAGCGCCACACCGAACATGCCGGCAGCACCCACTCGGTAGGCGAAGAGGGGCTTGCGGGTGAAAACAGGCAACATCTCACCCACCAAGCCGAAGCCGGGGATCGCCATGATGTAGACCTCGGGGTGCCCGAAAAACCAGAACAAGTTTTCCCACAGGTAGCTCGACCCACCGTGGGTGTTCACGTAAAAGGCGGTTTGGGCGGTGCGGTCCAGCACACCGAACCAGCCCGCGACAAATAGCACCGGCGTCGCCAGGGTCAGCAGGAAACTAGTGGCCAGCATGGACCATACGAATATCGGGAGGCGCGACCAGCGCATGCCGGGGGCCCGGTAGTTCACTATGGTCACGATCTGGTTGAAGCCGTTCAAGATCATCCCGGTACCGATCGTGCCAAAGCCGACCAGGTAAGCGTCCATGCCGGGCGCGGCTTCGGTCTGGAGCGGCGCGTAGCCCGTCCAGCCCGTGTCGAAACCGCCCAGAGGGAGCGCGGTCAAGATGACCATGAGGCCGCAGAGAAAGATCCAAAACGAGATCGCCTCCAACCGGGGGAAGGCCATGCGCCGCGAGCCGATCATGAGCGGGACCAAGAAGTTGCCGAGCGGCCCAACGACGAGCGAAGTGGCCATCATCATCATGATCGTGCCGTGCTCGCTCACGATCTGGAGGTATATGTCTGGGGCGAAAAAATGAGTGTTGGGGTTGGTGAGCTCCGTCCGGATCGCCATGGCGAACAGCCCGCCGATGAAGAACATCCCGATCACGCCGACCAGGTACTGCTTGCCTACGACCTTGTGGTCGGTACTGAAGCGAAAGTACTTCGTCCAGTCCTGAACGGGGGCCCGCTCCTCCGGCTGGCGGCCGAAGATCTTCAAAATGGGGTAGTTGAGCCCCCCGATGCCGGCAACAAAGCCCAGGACACCGAAGAAGAGCGCGAGCACCACGGCGACATTGTTCTGGCCGGTGTTCTGCACGACGGCATAGTTGCTTGCTATGTAGTTGCCGATCCAGTGGCCGATCCCGTAGCCCGCGGCGGCGCCCAGGAACGCGGTGATCACGTTCAGGGAGAGCCAAGGGTGCGCGAGGCGCGTGGCGGTCGGCCGGTAGCCGGTAGCGCCGGCTCCAAGCTCCATGGTCGTCGCAGCCATTTAGCTACCTTTCACGTACGTGGTGTGAACCCGCCTGAGAAGGCTTCCAACCGGAGGGCTTTACGTGAACCGCAGGCAGGTTGCCTTCCTTGCCCGAGGTCCCGTACTCGTACTTGTAGACCTGGTAGAACGCGTCGCTGGCCGGGTAGTAGCCACCGCCGGCGCCGTTGGCAGACGGGTTGTAGGTCCAAGCAAACTTGGGCAGAATCTTGGTGAGCGGGGAGAGCTTCTTTTCGGTCGAAGTGGCCCACTTGTAAAAGGTTGTGGGGGACACTATGTAGCCATAGTTGTACATGGCACCGTGCCAGATGCCGCACAGCTCGTCGCAGCGGACAGTGAAACGACCGGTCTCGTTGGTGGTTGCGAACGCTACGTTGTCCACGTTGGGGTTGGCGTCTGCCTTCACCCCCAGTTGGTAGGCCCAAAAGTCGTGGATCACGTCGAGGGACGTGACGTGGAAGGCGATCTTCGTGTGGTTGGGCAGGATCAGTTCGGGCGTCTCGAAACCCCCGAACTGCGGGTAGCGGTAGGTCCAGAGCCACTGCTGGCCGATCACCTGCACGGTCAGCATGTCGTTCGTCTCCGCCGGCGTCCAGATCGGGCTCGGCCCTTCGCCGCCGCCGGACCCTGCCGTGTTGATGAGCTCGTACGTACCGAAAACAAAAGCCCCCATCACGATGGCGCTGGTGATGCCTATCCAGCCGGCCTGGATGCCGACGTGGCCCCAGATAGGCGGCCCGTCCTCGGGTGGCTCACCCTTTTTTTGGTGCCACACCACCATGGCGTACACGAAGTACTCGAGGACAGCGATCACGACGGGAGAAGCCATCATGGTTAGGACGAGGGCGTCGAACTGGGCGCCCCTCGCTGCGTCCGTCATCGTCCCTGGTGGGATGTGGGGCCAGACGAGGAAATAGAGGACAGGCTCGACGATCGCGGTACCGAGCAGCCAGATCGCAAACAGCCGCGCAAAATGCGGCATGTTGGCCCCGCGGGCAACTCTGCCGTCGCCTGGATGCTCAGAGGGCGGTTCCACGTGGCTCATTCGCTAGATCACCTTCAAGAAGCCGTCCATGTAACCGAGCGTGTCCATCGGGCCTCCGTTGCCGTCCAAGTAGCTAAGCCCACACGGTATGAAGCACTGCCAGCGGTACTGACCTGGGTGGCCGGTATAAAAGCTGAACTGGATTGTCTCGTGCGGTTCCTTCAACGTGCAAGGAGCCGCCGGACAAAGCTTGCTGCTCGGGACGGCGTACAAAGGCACATTTATCCCCATGGCCGGGACCGTGAAAGTATGAGCGACCTGCGTTTTAGTCGAGGTGGACTCCAACAGCTGCACCTTCTTGGTCCCGTTGAGGGTGTAAGAGTTGCCGTAAACGCCGCTCACGCGGCCCCACACTGGGTTGCGGAGTGGGGTACCGCCGTCGTACTCGTAGATTGTCATGTTCACCCGCGTGTGGGCGGGCAGGACCCACTGGGTCGAATGCACCCAGTGGCCGTCCGGCGCCTTCACCAGTTACGAAACCCAGTCGGCATGCACCCCGCTGCCGAAAGTGCCGACGGTCTGCGCTGTCAAGTCTACGGGCTGGCCCGGGCGGTGACCAGAGGTGAAGTTGACGTTGGGAGGCTGGATCCGCAGGTATGCCGCCACCCCCAAGACCCCCAGCCCGAAGGCCAACGCGAAGATGAAGATGGCCAAGGCGAGCCGACCAGCTTTCGGCATCAAGGCCCCTCCGTAAGACCTGGCAGGAGCACGCGATGGCGGCGGAGGTACTTGCTCATGCAAAGACGATCCCCGTTCAGAGGGTGACCCGCCATCACACTGTCAGGGTGATTTGCCCCGGCGGCCCGCGCTATGGGTGAGGACGGGCGTGGACTACCGGCTGCCTGGTCTATGAATCGCGCGCTGAGTGAGCAGGGCTCAGCAAAGTTGTTGCAAAGCCCTCGCTCGGGTGCGAAGATGGGCCCGCCGTGGTGCTCACCCTCCGACCCGAGGCAGTCGACTGGGCAGGCGCCGGTGCCGGGGGGACGCTCCTGCGCCGGACGCTCTTCGAACGCCTGAGCAGCGGAGCGCGAGTCACCGAACTGTCTGCGCCGCCCGGCAGCGGCAAGACCTCCCTGGCGCGAGTGCTGGGGCGCACGCCGGGCTACGCCTTCGAGGAGCAGAGCGCGGTGCGCGTCGGGCTCGCGCAGGTGCGGGCGGTGATTGAGCGCGCCCGCCAGCGCCGCGCAGCCAGCAGACCTCAACGCACGCTCTTCTTCCTCGATGAGATCCATCGCTTCAACCGCGCCCAGCAGGATTCGCT